>JBGTCB010000550.1:0-2575 GCA_041748995.1 Saprospiraceae bacterium
AGCGCGCAATGTGGGTTAAAGCCTTTAATCTAGTAGATCCAGATCCTTAGATTCCACAAAGAAATTTATATCGGTCATAATTTCAGAACCTTTCCTGATTTTCATTTCCTTCCATTCAGTAGTTGGATACAACCATTCAATATTTTGATTAACGGAAATCTTTATTGGCATATTAAATTCACTAACACAATTGCTCCAACGATACCTGAGCAATTTCTTCCTATCTATTCTGTATTCAAAAACTGGGATACGTATATCGCGCAGATATTGATCAAAAAATGAAATTAAATCCTTACCCGTCATGTCAGCAAGGTATTTTTCAATTTCCAGGGTGGTAACGGTCTGATGATAAAATACAGAACTAAGACCACGCAGCATATTTCTGAATTTCTCATCATCGTCAACAATCTGCCGGAGTGTGTGAAGCATATTTGCGCCTTTATAATACATATCGTGCGACCCTGCAGTATTAACGTGGTAAGGCCCGATAATTGGCTGATCGTTTTGCACCTTGGCACGGGTGCCGATTACATATTCGCTGCAAGCCTGCTTCCCGAAATGATAGTTCAGGAAAAGACTTTCGCCGTAAGCTGCAAAAGCCTCATGAACCCACATATCTGCAATATCCTTCGTGGTTATGCTATTCCCAAACCATTCGTGGGCTGATTCGTGGACGATAATAAAATCGAATTTCATTCCCCAGCCCGTACTACTCTCATCCGTTTGCTTATAGCCATTTTTATAATCGTTTCCATAAGTAATAGAGCTCTGATGTTCCATCCCCGGGTATGGGACTTCAACCAATTTATAACTGTCCTCATAAAAAGGGTATGGACCAAACCAATATTCGAATGCTTCAAGCGTCCTTGGGACTTCCCTGAACTGGAGTTTAGCTTTGTCAAGATTGTAACTCAACACATAGTAGTCACAATCCAGAGGTCCCTTTTCACCTTCATATACTTCACCAAAATGCACGTAGGCCGCCACATTCAGGTTAACGCAATAGTTGTTAATCGGGCTCGAAACAAACCAAATAAACGTCTTCGTATTATCCGGATTATTGATCACCTGACGAAGTCTCCCGTTGGAAACATTTGTAAGTCCATCCGGGACGGTAACCGTCATTAACATACTGTCCGGTTCGTCGTACTGATGATCTTTACATGGCCACCATAAACTGGCGCCATCACCCTGGCAGGTGGTTACGATAAACGGATTTTGACTGGCATCCTTTTTCCATGATAAACCCCCACTCCAGGGTGGCATGACACTTACTTTTGGTTTTCCGCCAAAATCAACCACTATTTCATTAAGCGCACCAACAATTTGTTTTTTCGATAACTCAACAAACCAGGCATTGCCATCACGTGTGAAATTCAGCGATTTGTCCTCCTGCATTATTTTCAGAATCTCCATTGGTTCCTGCAGATCAATTTGCATCAGTTGAAAAGGAGTCAATACTTTGTACCTGATTGTATTTGATCCCATAAGCGAGCTATCCAGGGGATTAACTTTTATATCCAGATGGTAGAAGGACAAATCCCACCAGGCACGCTCTTTTGTCACCGATCCACGTATTGAATCATGGCGACTAAAAGGATTATCCTGTGCCAGAATTTCCTTCGCAGAAACCAGGAGGTAAAAGAGAAGAACTATCCAGATTGTTTTTTTCATTTAGCTTTCAAAATTTCAGTTCTAACCATTTGCTCACTCAGCTTTTAAAAATTAGGCAATCCCCTTTTATAGGCTGTGACCCGATCGTCATTTCTGACTACGAGATAAACCGGTGTTTCATCAACCAGAATCCTGACCAGATGCCTGGTATTTCCACCGGCAATAAAATTACTGTCTTCGGATGAGATAACGGTAAATTGACCATCTCCGTTTCCTAGCAATAGTATACCAAGAGATGCATCCATCCAGCCCATACTGACCCTGGCTTCAAACATATTGCCAACACATAGTAAATCAGGAATTCCATCCAGATTTAAATCCTCCACCAGAAAATCATTGACTGTAGAAAATTGTGCCTGAACCGGCAGAGATAGCACAGTAAAAATACCTCCTTCATTTCTAAGTAAAACGGATTCCTGCATAAATGCCTTTTTCTCCACCTCCGGAGGTGATTTCATTATCTGATCAACGGTAGCATGTGCATACGAATAATAATCGCTAAAATCTTTTTTCCAGAGTGGAACCAGATCGACTATTTCATCCCGATCTGACAAAGGATAATTCCTCAAATCACCCTCATCTGAAATCTGATAATACGATATAAAGGATTCTTTTGTACCATTATTATCAAAGTCTGAATAATAGATGCTGGCGGGATATTTCTGGCTGATTTTCATTTCACTATTGGAACCCCGGTTACCGACCACAAAATCAATATCACCATCCTGATCAAAATCTCCTGCAACGATACAACGCCACCAACCCGAACTATGAAGATCTCCCTCCAGAGGTATGACTTCCATCACAAAATGACCACCCCTATTGGTAAATAACGTGATGGGCATCCAGTCACCCACTACCACAAAATCAAGTAATTGATCTCCATTATAATCACACCACA
>JBGTCB010000551.1:0-3677 GCA_041748995.1 Saprospiraceae bacterium
AGCACTGACAAATCCTTCTGAAAGTTTGAAGTCTGAATAACAGGATTTAAATCGCAGTATTTTCCGGGTAATATCCGAATTGTAATTCAGGCTTTCAATGCGGGAAGGAAATTAGAGTTCGACTCAATGAGTTGATATCCGGGGAAATATGGCAACGGTCATCCATACCAGACCGTTGCTTTCCCTGGGTTTAATTAATTGTGAACCGGGCTGTCTCACCCTTCCAGGGGTGACAGTGCTACTTTGAGAGAATGCTGAAAGATTGAATAGCTGTTTAAAAGCTAGAGAATAACCTATCATTAAGGTATGCGGATCTCGTAGAATCCGTGACTTCATAGACCCATAAAAGGGCCTATGATATTCTGTCTATGTTTTCGAATAGATTGAAAACATCAAACCTTAACGATATATTTCCGATGACAAACCCGCAACTGAAAATCCTGGAACTTTAGTTTTATTTTGCTACCCATCCTGCATCAACAGTTACCATTGACCCGACCATGTATGAAGATGCATCACTGGCCAGGAATATCGCCGCCCCCTGAATTTCCTTCAATTCTCCCCAACGCCCCATAGCTGTGGCCCCCACAATAAAGTTTTTGGCTTCCGGCGTATCCGCAATCGGAATATTCATTTCTGTCAAAAATGGTCCGGGACAGATTCCATTGACATTAATATTAAAGGAAGCCAGTTCCAGACCTAAAGCCCGGGTCATTTGTACCACAGCACCTTTGCTTGATGTATACGGAGTTCGATTCGCTAATCCGACCAAACCCAGTGTGCTCGCTATATTAATTATTTTTCCGGATTTGTTTTTTTTCATATAGGGGACTACAGCTTTTGAAGCAATCCAGGTACCATTGACATTGACTTCCATCACCTTTTTAAAGTCGTCATAGGTAAGCTCATCGATGGCGCCCCGGATATTAATGCCTGCACTGTTTATCAGAATGTCGATCCGGCCGTATTTTTCAAAAACTTCGTCAACCATTTTATTGATCTGATCTTCATCGGTCACATCAGCGGCAATAAAGATCGATTGAGGATTATATTCTTCATTTAATTCTTTGACAGCTGCTTCTCCTTCTTCTGCATTCCGGTTCACAATCACTGTTTTACAGCCTGCAGAAGCAAGGCCTGCTGCCATAGCCAATCCCAACCCCTTGCTACCCCCTGTAATAATAGCCACCTGGTCAGTCAGGTCGAACAATTTAATTCCTGGTAATTTCATCAGATTTATTTTGCTTTAAATTATTATAATTAACATAATTAACAATAATTAACCAATTTACATTGAACCCACTTCACCACGACCATCATATAACTCCATTCCTGATTACTCATCTCACTGATCGACTAATTCGACATGTGCATTTAAGTCATCTACTTTCCATGGTTGCACCCGGCCCTGAGTAATATGTCTCAATCGGGAAACTGTCCGGGGTTGTACCGGTTTGGCGGTGTGTCCCCATTCGCAGCGAATATAAGTCAGTATCGCGGCAATCACTTTATCATCCAGGACCGAATGAGACGGCATCACGGGCAGGATATCGGGAGATCCGTAAGTCTTTCCGTTGACTTCGATGGGACCCTCTACTCCATGTAATACCAACAATGCCAGCCGGGCTTCGTCGCCCAAAACCCATTCAGATTCTACCAACGGTGGGGCAAAGCGATTTAATCCTTCCCCTTCGTTACCATGGCAACCGGAACAGGATGTTGTATAATGCTGACGACCAAGACTGAATAGTTCCTGTTCCTCAGGAGTCAATTCCAACGCCTGTTTATTCCCTGCGGTGTCCGGGTAATATCCGGGCCAGGCTATTGTTGTCATTAATTTGTCCAGCCGGACTTTTCCTGCGGCATCCAATCTTTCCTTCTGATCGATAATTGCTGGTTTCTTTGCCAGATTAACCGGATCGCGACCGGAAGTTTTTCCCATCGACAGACCGCGAAATAATGCTTTCTGTTTCCAGTCTAAAGTATCATTCTCCAAATTTATTTTATTAAAAAGCTCGGTTATTTCCCGGCTGTTTCCTTTTTTAGTGATTGCCGTAGCCAACATTTCCAGGAATATTTCTGCAGTGGCAACTTGAGTATTATTTGTTTCCGGATATATTTTTTCCAACAATGCATATTCCTGATCCTCCAGGCTGCTTAGGATCGCATCACGCATCAACCCAAGATGACCATATTTTTCATATGCTTTGCCGAGAAGCAGCATGCATTGATTTTGCGGTAAAACAGAAGCACTTAAAACCACTTGCAATGCCAGATATTTTCCATTATCGATTTCTTTGTCCATAAACCTATAGACCTGGGAGGTCAATGCAGGATTGTCGTAAGTAAATGGTTCCATCAATCTCAATGCAATGGCTTTCACCTCTTCTTCGGGTTGCTCCATACCGGTTTCACATATTTCCGGTGTAAGTAAACCAAGACCCTCCAACGTAAATAATGCATGGATTTTTCCAAATTTATTTTTTGCCTGACTGACCAGATCATCCAGCGATTCTTTTACAGACAGGTCATTTCGCTCTATGATTAATCTCTGTGCGATATCCCGATACCAGCCATCGGCATGCTCCAGTAAGGGCACCAAATCAGCCGTAACCGTATTTTCTTTAATCAACCTTTCCGGTTGCTGAAATCCTTTCGGCACGATTCGCCAGATTCGCCCAAGATTGATGTGCTTATCCAATCCTCTTAGCGCGGTCTGCTCTTTCAGATAAGGGGTCATGTAGGGACCATGTTCGATAATGCCCCGGTACATATCGGCAAAATACAGCGCACCATCCGGCCCGGAGGTGAAAAAAACCGGTCGGAATCGCTCATCGGAGGATGCGAGGAAATCATGGTCAGGATATGGACTGCTTGCTGTAAGCACCGGATCGCGGTCATCCACCACATTCCGTTTTACAAGATTCCCCGCTGGTTCTGCCACAAAGACATTACCGGAAAACTGTGGAAAGGTGGCTCCACGGTACACAAAGGGAGCACAAGCGGAGGTAAATTCCAACAATTTTCCCTCAGCATCCAGAGTGCCCTGAATATAGCCCCGGTTAGTGGCGGGATTGGACCGGATAGGGAAGACCTTTCTGTCGATGGTGAGACCATGATCAATTCCCGTGGTGGGTGTGTGGTTTCTGTTTCTGTTTAGGTAGTTGGGCGGTACCAAATCGGCATGTAGTTGAGACCAATTGTAATTGTAATAGAGTCTGCCAAGATTGTCGTGACTAATGCCCCACTGACCTCTGAATTCGGTCGTGTCTTTCACCCAGATATTGTCAACTAATTTATACCTGAAGGTTGATTTAGCATTGTAAAGCCAATTGTCTAAACCCCGCCAAAGTCCGTTTGGAGAGTGTTCCGGCATTCCCTGACCACCATAAGTGGAGTCAATCAGGATCTTGCGGTCTGCTTTTAAATCCCCATCCGTGTCTTCTACAAACCATAAAGGTATTCGCTCAGCCACCAGTATGCCGCCTTTCACCAGAGCCATTGACCGTGGCAGTATCAGGCTGTCCAGGAAAACAACGGAAGAATCCATGATGCCATCCTGATCTGTATCGATCAAAATAGAAATGCGACCCACCGGGTCGTTTTATCCATCCCCATAAAGGTTAGGCAAAAATACACGCATTTATACGACCCAAAGTATTCCAAAATAATCAAAA
>JBGTCB010000552.1:0-5527 GCA_041748995.1 Saprospiraceae bacterium
ACAAGGCTGGAGGAAGGAAGATAGCCTTAGCTATCTGACTGACCAGTCTGCCAAGGCTTGCCGGGCAGGCGATCAACGATGTAAGGCGAAGTATGTTAAGGGGTACCTCTAAAAACCCCGTTCAATTGTCAAACGCTTATCTACTAAAAGCTATTAAAAAATAACCGGCGCGATACTTCGTTATCCCTTAGTCACTTAGCTCCTGCTAGGCTCCCTCGTGATGCCTCGTCTCGCTTGGTTCTTTTTTAATTTGACTAATTTCAGAGGCTTTTAGAGGTACCCTAATAAATTTTCGAAGAAAATTGTTTTTACCATGAACGAGGTTGATAGAGGTGCCCTAAAATAGTCGTTGACCGGATAATTTGAAATTCAGTATGTTAACCTGTTAGGAGGTAATCCATGCTGCCAACGAACCAGGTGCCATCGAACTAAGGTGCCGGATTGCTTATCTCACTATGGACCGCTTCAATATCCTGGACCATTTCGACAGTCAAACGAAAATCAATGCTATCAATGTTTTCCTTCAACTGAGGCATCGAAGTAGCCCCAATGATATTGCTGGTTAAAAATGGCCGGGTATTAATAAACGCCAGCGACATCTGGGCCATATTGACACCATATTTATTAGCTATGTCCAGGTATCGGGCAGCAGCTTTCCATGCCAGCTGTCCGCTATACCGTGACATGAATTTATACTTATTGAACCGGTCATTGGGAGTGTCTCGTCCCTCATGAAATTTACCGGATAGTAATCCAAATCCCAAAGGTGAATACGCCAGTAAACCGGCTTTTTCACGGATCGATATTTCGGCCAGACCTACTTCGTAACTCCGGTTTAGTAAATTATAGGGATTCTGTACACTCACCAATCTGGGGAGATTGTGTTTATCAGCAAGATAGATACATCTCATAGTTGCCCAGGGTGTCTCATTTGAAAGACCCCAATATTTTATTTTTCCCTCCCTGACGAGGTCATCGATTCCCTCCAATACCGAAAGAAAGTTTTCTTCCCAGGGATCACTTTCATCATGGGTATATCCAAGTCGACCAAAGAAATTCGTTTTGCGTTCAGGTGTGTGAAGTTGATACAGATCAAGATAATCGGTCTGCAATCTTCGTAAACTATCTTCTACGGCGGTCTTCAGAGATTCTTTTTTAAAATTGATTTCCGGTCTCACCCAGGTTGCGCCATTCCCCGGACCTACAATTTTGGATGCAAGTACCACTTTATGACGATTCCCGGTCTTTTTAAACCAGGTGCCCATGTATTCTTCTGTAAGACCCTGAGTTTCTGCTTTGATGGGAACAGCATACAATTCGGCAGTGTCAAAAAAATTAATGCCCCGGTCAAGGGCATAGCTCATCTGCTGATGAGCATCCTCTTCAGTGTTCTGTTCACCCCAGGTCATTGTTCCCAGACAAATCTTACTTACTTTTAAATCCGTATTTCCAAGTAGATCGTATCTCATATTTGAATTTGTCATTGAAAAAGTTTCGAAAATAATGAAATTATCTATTTGGTTTGGTATCGATAAATATTAAGAAAATGGAGTATTCCGATTGGCAGACGCTGAATCAGACAAATGTCTATGAGAATCCCTGGATTAAGGTTGAACACCGGGAAGTCATCAACCCAGCCGGAAATCCGGGAATATATGGTACGATCCATTATAAAAATATCGCCATTGCCATCTTACCGATAGATGATAAAGGTTTCACTTATCTCGTTGGCCAGTATCGATACGTGCTGCAGGCATACAGCTGGGAAATACCGGAAGGGGGTTGCCCCGAAGACGAAGATCCGCTGGAAGCAGCTAAAAGAGAGTTAAAAGAAGAAACCGGATTAGCGGCCACCCATTGGACACCGATTCTGGAAATGGATCTTTCCAATTCAGTGTCAGACGAACGCAGCATTAGTTATCTGGCCAGAGGTATCAGCAATGGCATTTCTGCTCCGGAAGAAACCGAAAATCTTCAGATGAAGAAAATACATTTTGACAAACTGGTCGAGATGGTGTTACGGGGGGAGATCCGGGATGCACTGACGATAGCGACGGTGCTGAAGGCCAAAATGATGATGATGATGGAGAAATGACAGATCTGTCACCGGGAATAAGCAGCTGTTAGTCCGACCAGTCAACGAAATCTTATTTGGCGTCAAGTCCGGGCAGGATATAATCAGAAAATCACACCCATTTCGGGTCAACCAAGATGAGTAATAAAATTTATCCCGAAATTCTGCAACCATTTATCTTTTCGATCGTCCATACTTCATTTAAACAGTGATCTATGTTGTTCAACTACTTAAAAATCAGCCTGCGCAATCTGTATAAGCATAAACTATTTAGTCTTACCAACATCGCCGGACTCTCTATTGGTGTTATATGTTGTCTTTTGATCCTGATGTATGTTGGACATGAGCTCAGCTACGATCGATGGAATCCGAAATCTGAGAGGATCGTAAGACCCTATGGTGACATCAATTTTGGCGGTACACGGATGCGTCTGGCAGTTACCGGTGCAGTTGTCGCTCCGGATGCAGCCGAAGTTTTACCGGAAGTGGAAGACTGGTGTCGTTTCAGGGACTACGGATCATTTTTGGTAAGGGAAGCGGGTACGGATGATCTCAATGTCCTCGTAGAAGATGCCTTGACAGTAGATAGTACCTTTTTCAATCTCTTTCCGATCCAACTATTGGATGGAGATGTTACAACCTGTCTTAAGGAACCTAGAAATGTGGTAATCTCAAAATCACTTGCCGAGAAACTTTTTACGTCCGTGGAAAATGCCCGGAGCAAAATACTTCTATTTAGCAATCGGGATTCCTGGACGATCAGTGGTGTTTTTGAAAATATTCCAGCCACCACTCATTTCAGAGCGGACATGCTGATGTCGATGAATGGCAATACAGAAGTAGCCAATTCGCCACCACTTTGGGCTACAAATAATAATTTTCACACTTATTTACTCCTCAGAGAGGGAACAAACTATGAGGCCTTCAGAGAAAAGTTCGAGAAAATTTCCCGGGAAAAAATGGAAATTGCCAGCAGTACCCTTTTGGGTTTAACTCTGGAAGAATTTGAAAAAACCGGTCAACATGCCCGTTATCCCCTTCAGAAATTACAGGATATTCACTTGCATTCCGATTTACAAGCTGAGTTGGCAGCCAATGGAGACATCAAATATATCTGGATTTTCTCGGCAGTCGCCCTATTTGTGCTATTGATAGCATGCATTAATTTTATGAATCTGACTACGGCAAAATCTTCGCAGCGAGGTAAGGAAATTGCCGTCCGCAAAGTATTGGGAAGTAAACGGCACCAGCTGATATATCAATTTCTCAGTGAAGCCGTTATCATGGCTTTTTTTTCGGTCGTACTTGCCGTCGTAGCCAGTCTGTTTCTTAGACCCTGGTATAATAATCTGACAGGTATAGAATTGCATTTACCATGGAGTAATTGGTCATTCTGGTTGGCACTGACAGGTGGTGTTTTACTGGTCGGTGTGCTGGCCGGAAGTTACCCTGCTTTTTTTCTTTCTGCTCTGAGGCCGCTGGAAATCATGAAAAACACCGGCCATGGTAAAAGAAGCCGGGACCAACTGCTTCGCAATGGACTGGTGGTATTTCAGTTTATTATTGCTACTACCTTAATTATCGGCACTTTTATTATCTACCAACAATTGAATTTTATACAGAACAAAAAATTAGGATTTCAAAAAGATCAGATTTTGGTAGTGAATAACACCTATACGCTGGGTGGCAATATAGAGTCATTCAAGCAGCAGATCTTACAGAATCCTGCGGTTTCTTCTGTCAGTATTTCATCGTATTTGCCGATACCTTCTTCAAGAAGTAATTCGACGTATTCAAAGGCCAGAGAATTTAGGGAGGACCTGGCTATTAATATGGATTTATGGAATGTCGATTATGACTATACGAAAACCTACAAGTTGAATATAAAGGAAGGCAGGTCTTTTGATGAGGAATATGGTAGCGACAGCAATGCAGTTATACTCAATGAAGCTGCAATTGAAATTCTGGGATTTGACGATCCCATTGGACAGAAAATTTATGGAATTGATAATTTCCAGGGAACTCCCCAACCGGAGAATTTTATTGAATACACAGTCATTGGAGTGGTAGAAGATTTTCATTTTGAAAGTCTCCGGGAGAAGATTGGTGCTTTAGGCCTCTTCTTAAGCCGGTCAACCGGCAATGTTTCGGTAGCTTATCAGGCTGATAATACAGACCAGGTAATTGCTAACATTGAATCTATCTGGTTGAAAATGGCTCCGAATCAACCCTTTGCTTACCGGTTTGTTGATGAAGCTTTCGGTAAGATGTATGAAGCAGAGCGACGGGTGGGCAAGATTATTCTGGTATTTGCTTCATTAGCCATTTTAGTTTGTTGTATGGGCTTATTTGGTCTCTCGACTTTTGTAGTCGAACAACGCACCAAGGAGATAGGTATCCGAAAAGTCCTGGGTGCGACCGTAGCCAATATTGTGGGTTTGTTGTCACGACAATTTCTTTCATTGGTTGGTCTGGGAATTATCATCGCAATTCCGGTTACCTGGTATTTCTTGAGTGGATGGTTGGAAAACTTTGCATACCGTATCGATATTCATTGGTATGTATTTCTGATTTCTGCATTTATAGCAATTTTCATAGCATTTCTAACTGTGGGATTTCAAAGTTTGAAGGCTGCAATCAGGAATCCCGTAAAGGCATTGAGGAGTGAATAGTTTGGCAGGATGTTCATTTCAGTCTGAGTTAGGAGCCCGATCGAAGAATGAAAAATCGCTTAGAGACGATTGGGTGATAATTGCTCACTACAGAGGTGCTACACCATCGAGTAAGGCGGTCCAAGCGTCATCCCCGGTTCGTTGATTCACACGAGGGCTTTAATTGCCGGATGGATGGATAGCACACTGATCCATTCTGCTCCTGCTGCACAGGTCATGGCCGTGAAACTTATCGGTGGAGGCCTCCATAAAGCTTCCCATCGTTTACAAGAAGATCCATATTTCAGCAGTCTCCCAATGCTGAGGCGACCTATTCCATCAAAAATTATGGTTATATTTGCGGCCGATAATGTCAAGGTATATTAAACATATTACTCCCACTCCACCTTGATGTACTCTTCCTCGCAATCTGCTTAGGCCGTGTACAGCACAACCCTTCTATAGTTAATTGGTCGCTTTTTTTAAGAGCCCGGCCCGACAATCATTCATACTTGAAACAGGAAGAAATAAATAAAAAACAAGAACATCTGGAATCATCATACATCCTAATGCAGGGAAAAGCCCTTTTGCGGAAAGACTTCCCTCATTTGGCAAAGCCTTACCATACTTCTGGTGCAGTACTCCCCACAAGCGCTGATTTAAAATTAAATACAACCATAAAATGTACTCAAAAAAAGACAAAGAAAAAATCCGTGAGTCGATCATAGAAAATATTGAAAAAGTAAAATCTGAAATTACCGAACTTGAGAATCCTACCAGGCCAATAGCTCCGGAAAACGTC
>JBGTCB010000553.1:0-2923 GCA_041748995.1 Saprospiraceae bacterium
TATAGGTGCTGTGGTTGACTATGCTATTCTGGCACCTTCGCATGCATCGACTTTTTCAGCGATGGCAACGATCATGGATATTCCCTTTTTATTCAGGGATGGAGAACATTTTTTGCAGGCGATTGAAAAGGATGTTTTCAAGGAAGTGCGGGATGATGTATTAAACCGGGCAGATGTATTAATCGCAGGATATGGTGGGGGAGAGAAACGGCATATTTTTGGAAGAAGGCCGGTACGTAATCTTCAGGAGCTGCAGGGATTTAGTATGCGGGTTATGGGGTCGCCAATACAAAGCCGGATGTTTGCTGCGCTGGGAGCATCTCCCACGGTGATCAGCAGTGATGAAATATATAATGCCATCCAGACCGGAGTCATTGAAGGTGCCGAAAATTCGGCGGCTGTAATTGATTTATTGAAATGGTACGAGGTAGCCAAAGATGTGTCATTAACTTCTGTATCGTACATTGTACGTCCCTTATTTTTTAATGCTAAAAGATTGCGCTCATTTCCAACACAATTGCAGGAGGCTATGTTAAAAGCGGCTCCGGAAGCCATGGCTTTTGAAAGGAGCATCGAAATGGGGCAGGATGATCCCACACTGGATCAACTGGAGAAATCCGGTAAGATCAATGTGCATCTATTTGCAGACCGGGAGGAAATGCTCCGGCTGGCTGAGCCGGTTAAAAAAGCATTTGCTGAAGAAATTGGAGCCATCAAAATCCTGAATGCGATTGATGCCATCCAGCCATGAAGATGATTCTTGAGCAATATACCCGATTGCTGAAGGTCATTCTAACCTTCATGATGTTGCTATTAATCATTCCTGTTTTTTTACAAATCATTTCCCGTTTTGTCCCGTTTATTCCCCGGTACATCTGGACGGAGGAGATTGCCCGCTTTGCTTTTATCTGGATAATTATGTTGGGGGCTACCATTGCAGTCAGGGAAGGCACCCATTTTAGTGTCGATATGCTGAAGAAATATCAAGCAAGAACAGAAAATATCCTTAAACAGATACTATTGATTTCGATGCTGATATTTGCGATCTTTTTTTTGATTGGAGGATGGCAATTTGCCCGCACCGGAATTTTACAGCGATCGGAGATTTCCGGGTTACCGATGCTGGCAATTTATATCTCCTGGCCGTTAGCGGGTCTTAGCTGGATCTTTTTTTTATTGGAGCATTTATATGATCATTACAGCTCTGAAAATCAAGAATCATAATGGGGCCGCTGGAAGTTACATTGATCCTGGTTTTTAGTTTTTTGATTTTGGTTTTATTGAAAGTTCCGGTTTCTTTTGCCCTGGGTCTTGCTACAATTCCTGTTTTCCTCTTTCACGATCGTCTGACAATCACTTTATTATTTACCGAAATGTTTCAGGCCTTCAATTCTTTTTTATTGTTGGCAGTTCCTTTCTTTCTGTTAGCGGCTAATTTGATGAATGCCGCTGGTATTACCGATCGTCTTATTAATTTTGCCAGGGCCATGATCGGATTTCTACCTGGTGGGTTAGGACATGTGAATATTGTGGTCAGTATGCTTTTTGCCGGAATTTCCGGATCATCCACAGCAGACTCTGCCGGCATTGGATCAATTATGATCCCGGCAATGAAGAAGGAAGGTTTCAATACAGGAATGTCTGTTGCAATCACGGCCTGTTCATCGGTAATGGGAGTTATAATCCCTCCCAGTGTGCTAATGATTATTTGGGGCGGGGTGATGTCAGTATCCATCGGAGGACTTTTTTTGGCCGGAGTGATTCCCGGTATGGCGATTGGACTTTCAATGATGGGGACGATGTATTGGTATGCTAAGAAGAAAGGTTACCCCAGAACTGCATTTCCCTCTTTTACGACTTTTATTTCCAGCCTAAGTAAAGCCATGGTGCCAATGATGACCCCGGTGATTATTGTTGGGGGAATTACCGGAGGATTTTTTACGGCTACGGAGGCTTCATTGGTGGCCGTATTTTATTCGATATTTCTTGGGATGGCAGTTTATCGTACAATAGATGGGAGCCGGTTTTTGACCGTAATTTATGAGTCCGGTCGCTTTTCTGCCATCGCTCTATTCGCTGTCGGTACCGCATCGGCTTTCGCATTTTTATTGGCTTTCTTTAAAGTGCCGGATGCCATAGTCAGTCAGTTTAGCGCTCGGCACCTGGGATTTGCCGCAACAGGTTTAATGATTGCAGCTGCATTTTTACTAATTGGTATGTTTATCGATGCTATCCCGGCCATTATTATTTTGGGCACTGTTTTATGGCCGGTAGCGTCATTGGCCGGATTTCATCCCATACATTTTGCTATTATCGGTGTAGTTTCCCTGGCTTTTGGTCTCGTCACACCTCCGTATGGATTATGTTTATTGATTACCTGTGCATTAGGAGAAATTAAAGTTTCAGAAGCCCTTAAATATGTTGGGATTATTCTGATTCCTATGCTGATTGTGTTGTTGCTGATTATTCTTTTGCCAGGATTCGTCATGTGGCTTCCCCAGTTATTGATGCCTGATTTAGCCTGAGCTGCGCTTCAGGAGTGACACCTGCCAAGTAGACGTGTTTTTCATTTGGTGTGAAGATCAGTTTAACCGGATTATGCATTAGATTGTCTATTACGAGGTACTGTTGCAAATACGGGCACATAAGCCCTTTTTGATTCTCACCATAATGGTGACCATGTCTGCGAGTCAAAAAGCCCTTGGAGCACCCTGACGGCATTCGCATCAGGGCCAGGCCCGTCTTTATTGCATTTTTACCTCTCACTACGAAAACCCACTGCATAATCCCATCTAACTTGCTTTTAAGACATTGTTATCCAGTCTTTTATACATGATAAAATCATTCGGATCTATTCCCAATCTTTTCATAGTTCTGGTCATGTTTGCGATGGCTTTTCAGCACTTCCAAGTTAGATTATTAT
>JBGTCB010000554.1:0-3546 GCA_041748995.1 Saprospiraceae bacterium
GTTTGACGGTAAATCCTTCTGGTCCAAACATTCTCTTTGAAGCCGGTTCAATATTGAAGTATAATTCTTGGCAGTCTTCAGAGTCTTCAGATTTTATTCCTAAAATATCATGAAAATTTCTACGTCCGTCCCTACCTGAACCCATTGAACAAATTTCATCCCGAAAAGCTAACTTAATTATCCATTGTCCGTCTATAGGTGAAAGAGTAAACCAAGAAGTTTCATACGAAATTCCGTCGCCAGTTGAGAGAACGTTAGTTACTATTAAATTAAATTTATTATAATGAAAATCTGCCAATTCTTGATTTCCAAGTTTGCTTTGGACATAACTCATTTCTCTATGTCCCAAAATACTAAATGGATTATTCGATAGCAATGTATCTAATTTTTTCCTAGCCAGTTCAAAATCTGCATTTTCGTTCAATGACCATATCTCCCTCTCAAGGTCAATGTCTTGGTAAGGCCAATATTTTGCATTGTCTGTATATCCAATTTGAAGGGCAACTAATTCATTATTGGTCAGTGTAGAGTCCGCGCTTTCAAATCTTTTGTATAAATCTTTGTAGAATATTTTACTTGTGGAATCTTTGGTGGATTTCAAAATTGAATCATAATCTCTTGAGTAGACAAAATCAATCTTATCTTGACTAAAAGTTGATACTGAAATTATCAATCCAAATGCAATTAACAGATTTGCCTTCAGGTTTGCCGCTTTGCGAAGGCAGGGTTTTTCAACTCTAACCCTCATCAGAAGCACACAGATTGGATTTAGCACTTCACTGTCATTGAAACAAGAAACTACCTCTTTTGAAACACAGGAGTTATAGCCAGCACTTATTTGTCCCATTCGCTTTTCCATTCGTGTTCAATATTTGTCATCAATAATGCATTGTCAAAAGTCACCGAACCTTTTGGAAAAATCTCTTCGTTTTCAAAAAAGCTCGATTTTACTTTCAATACGTCAAGTGGTCTAACTTCCCATTTGTGTACCATTAATCTAAGTCCGTCAAATTTGTCTTTATTTGGAGAGTAACCAAGGTCGCCATTTTCAAAGAAGTCAGAAGCTTTATTTAATGTATCAAAAATTGATTTGTCGCTAAATAACTTTGTTTCAGAAGCGTCAATTAGTATTTCGGTGTCGTCCGAACTCTTGAAGGCGATATGATAATTTCCGTTTTTCTCTTCTACAGTAAATTTTGCGTGATGGTGTCTGCCCGGAAATAATTGTCCGCCAACTAATGTGTTTAATTTTAATGAAGTGTCCCTGCGAGGAACGTAAACTCCTGTTTTTGTCTCACCGTTTTCGTCCCATTCTACCGCAATTCTGTGAGCACCATTTTCAGAGTTTACTCCAATAAAGTCAGGAAGGCCTTTTGGTTTTATGTTTTTTAGTCTGATTAGACAAATTCCAACGATAGCTTTGTCCTTATAAATTTTTGGTCTAAAAGGAAACGGAATAATCTTCTCCACCACTTTTGGGTCAGCCGTGAAGTTGATTAAAATTCTTCTTTCGATATAACCGTGTATGGTCGGAATTTTCATTGTCGTGTCGGCTTTTCTACCATTGTGCTATAACTCCTTTATATACGTCCATTTCCTTGTATCTATCCTGAAGATTTTTATTTATCTATTGGTAAGATACATTATCAGCAAAAAAGGTTGTAGCCGATGTGTCAAAAAAAATGAGCAACACTCGGCTCAAGAGACTACCGACCCCTTAATTCTTCAATGTTCCCCGACCGGCCAGGTCAAGAAAAAAGGCATATTCCAGGGCGGTCTCTCTATGTTGTTCAAAACGACCGGAGGGTCCACTATGACCGGTCTCCAGATTGGTGTGCATCAACAAGGGATTTTGATCGGTCTTCATATCCCGGAGTTTGGCGACCCATTTGGCTGGTTCCCAATATTGCACCTGGGAGTCATGTATTCCTGTGGTGACTAAAATCGCAGGATATGCTTTGGTCTCGACATTGTCATAGGGGGAGTACGATTTGATATAGTCATAATATTCCGGGTCATTTGGATTGCCCCATTCATCATATTCACCGGGGGTAAGAGGGATACTCTCGTCCAGCATAGTAGTCACGACATCAACAAATGGTACTGCAGCAATGACTCCTTTAAACATATCAGGAGCCATATTGACTACAGCACCCATCAATAAACCTCCGGCACTACCTCCAAACGCAAAGAGCTGATCCTCACTGGTGTAATTTTCATCAATCAAAAGTTGAGCACAATCAATGAAATCTGTAAACGTATTTTTCTTTTTAAAAAACTTTCCATCCTCGTACCATTGACGGCCCATTTCCTGGCCACCGCGAATGTGAGCAATAGCAAAAGCAAATCCGCGGTCGAGCAAACTCAGTCGGGCAGAGTTAAAATTAGGATCGATGCTATACCCGTAACTACCATAACCGTATAACAGGAGAGGCTGTGTTCCGTCCTTTTTAAAACCTTTTCTATATACCAACGAAATCGGCACTTTTACGCCATCCCGTGCGGTAGCATAGATGCGTTCCGAAGTGTAATTTTCGGCTGAAAAATCTCCCACGACTTGTTCCTGTTTCTGCAGCGTGAGTTCACGGGTTCGCATATTGTAATCATAAGTGGTGATGGGAGTGGTAAGGCTTGTAAACCCAATACGGACGATTTCAGTTTCAAATTCCCGGTTAATACCGGTGTAGGTTGCATAAGTCTCCTGGCCGAAGTTCAGGTAGTGGCTATTACCCTGATTGTCCCGGATGTTCAGCTGGGTAAGTCCATTCACCCGTTCACTTATCACCAGATAGTCTTTAAATTCCTGGATGTCGTCCAAAAGAGCTTCAGGCCGGTGGGCAATAACCTCACGCCAGTGCTCTTTACCGGTTTTATCTTCATCCGTTTCCATTAATCGGAAATTCTTTGCATCCGGCCAGTTGGTGCGTACGAAAAATTTGTCACCGGCATGGGCTATGGCATGCTCGTGTTTGGGTTCTCTGGGTAAGAAAATTTGAAAATCGCCATTTGGATCATCGGCATGAAGGATCCGGTACTCATTGGACAAGGTAGCAAAACAACCAATGATGATATATTTGTTGGTATTCGTCCTGAAAACCGATACACTGAAAGTCTCATCCGATTCATGAAAAATCTCTTTGTCTGTTGCGGGGTCGGTGCCTAAGACATGCCGTAAAATCTTAAAAGGACGTAAAGCGTGATCTTTCCGGGTATAGAAAACGGTTTTACTATCATTGGCCCATACGGCACTACCGGTAGTATTATGGATTTGATCGGGTAAGAATTCACCGGTTTCGAGGTTCTTAAATCGGATCGTATAGATTCGACGACTCAGAGTGTCTTCACCGAATGCCAGTATGCGGTTATCCTGACTCACCGATCGTTCTCCTATATGATAGAACTCAAAGTCAAGTGCAAGATCATTAACGTCTAGCATCACCTCTTCTTCCGCCTGGAGATGACCCTTTTTTCGGACATAGATGGGATGTTCTTTACCTTCTTCAAAGCGGGCAAGATAGTAATAGCCATGATCCAGATAGGGTACGG
>JBGTCB010000555.1:0-3325 GCA_041748995.1 Saprospiraceae bacterium
AAGCATATACGTGTGCGTATTTCATAATTTTTTTATTGATCCTATAGTGAAAGTATCTCGCTTGCCTTTTTGATGGCCGAAGGGTCAAACCCCGCATTCCTGAAATATTCAAAATCATTTTTCAAACTTTTACTTAACTCGGTCACAGTGTGCCCTGACTTTAAATATTGTTTATATAGCTCAATCGCTTTGGTGACATCGCCCTTAAAGAGATACGAGTGAGCCAAGTCTTTTACCAGCGACGAGTCTGAAGGTTCGCTGGCCGAACCCTTCGATAAAAAGCCAATCGCTTTGTCGTAATTTTTAGTCTCCAGCAAATGACGACCGAGAACACCCGATTGCCCGGGTCTCGGTTTCAGTGTATCTAAAGTGGTTATCTTTTGCCCAGTTGCACGCAGCTGACCATTAATCGTATTCGAATAACCGGTTACTGTCCCGGCGTTATCGAAAATAAAAGTCTTTGTACCCCCCAATTCGATGTTGCGAAAATCGGTTGACGATGTAAAATACATTTTGCTGCTGATGCCATCGGTCCACAAGTAAAGCCCGTCTTTTTCTTTTTTTATTTCTGACAACCATCCGTCTAGTATGTATTCGCCGATGTATTTCGAGGCGATAGTGTCGTCTAAAGCTACAGTAGTTATTTGTTCAGGTTTTTTGAAACCAGCCCAGTTGTATGCCAGGGCAATGCTGTTGACCAGTTCGAATGCAACAGAAGCGTCATCCGAATTTACGAATATCGCAGCTCCTTTTCCGTTTGTTAATCCGCCAATGAATAAACCTGAGAACCCTTCGTTACTGGCCGTATGATCGAAGTACATTTCGCCGTCCCTATTCTGTATGAAGGTGCCCATTGCCACATTATCTTTGTAGGGCGTTATATGCAAATTTACCATTTCCTGATTCAACACTTTTGATGACTTTCCCTGGTAAGCCTGCTGCATTTCAAGAATGTATTTGCAGATATCTGTGGGTGTAGTCCATAATCCGGCCGCTGCTTTTTCCGGATATACAAAATATTTTCCCGGAACTTCATCGCCGTTGCTTTTATATCCTGTTGCGAGATTTTTACTTTGGCTGACTGCAGGGGGCTGATTGTAAGAACTGTTGGTCATTCCCATTGGTTGGAACACCTGCTCATACATGTATTTCTCATATCGTTGCTTCGTAAGGTCGGTAAGCATTTGCTGCATTATAAGGGTGCCTCCGCCGGAATAGCGGACTTCCTTACCGGGTTCTGTATACGATCGTACGGCTTCTGTATTGGAAGGCGCCCTACCATCTAGAATATCGGTGACCGTTGCAATTACACTATCCCGATGATAACCGGGGAAACCATGAACCGACAGGCCTGCAGTGTGGCTGAGTAACTGGGCTGTTGTGATTTTCTTGCCATGGGATATGGTGTCGTAAGGGAATTTCCAGTTGACCAGGTACTGATTGATGTCCTGGTAGAGATCAAACTCTCCCTCCTGCGCCAGCCGTAGGATACCAATGGCGTTCAGTGACTTACTGATCGATCCGGGTTCAAACATGGTACTCGCAGTTACTTTCCTGTCTTCTTTTTTGTCGGCATAACCATATCCTTTGGCCCACACAATCTGGTAATTGTCGATAACAGCAACACTTAATCCTGCCACGTTATAATGCGTCATCCGTTCAGTAAGGGTATATAGTTTACCGTCGATAACAATAACTCCCGAAAGGGTGGTTTCCACCCGGGCGATCTGTTCTTTTACGGTTTTAGAATAATGCTGTGCGGTGACTGCTGTAAGCCAATGGAACATTAGGATTGCTAAGCTGATTTTTCTCATAATTGACAAGCGATTTTCATTTACTACAGGTCCACGGTAAGCGGAGAACAAAGGAGCAATAATTAAAATTATATAAGGGAGTGATATCTTGTTGTTCATGCAGATTTTTCGGAGCATGAGGTCTTTTTCAAACCATTAGCTATAGAAGTTATTCCTGATTCTCTTTAAAGTCGTTAATGGTATTTCCATCATAACGATATACACCGTCAGCGCCAAACCAAATATTTCCTTTATCATCTTCTAAAATGCCGAAAATCATTGGCTTACTTGCTATTTCGGTTACAACTGGCTTTTTATCAGACAAGGAGTTTTCATCATACCGGAAAAGTGCCCAACCCTGGCCAGTATCACTTTCGGAACTAGTCCAGATATTGCCTTTTTTATCTTCGATTATATAGCCGACAAACTTCTGCGTGAAATTGGTAAATGTACTGCCGTCATAGTGCCAAAGACCATCATTGCCACTGAGCCAAATATTGCCTTTTTTATCTTCGATTATTGTACGAACATTAACAAAAGGTTTACCGCTATGGGTGAAAACGTTAAACATTTTCCCATCATAAACAAAGGTATTTCCTCTTGTAGCAAACCAAAACTTGCCTGTTCTGTCTTCAATAATCGAATTGACTTCATTAGGAGGGCGTGTAAAATCTGGAAATGTTTTCCCTGTCTTCTCTTCACTCATAGAAGCTCCATCCATCATATAATTTCGAAAGGATTTCCCATCGTAACGGCTTGCTCCTCCATTAACACCGAACCAAATATTGCCGGGTTTATCTTCATATATACAAGTAATCTCATTATTGACAAGTCCGTCTTTGGTTGTGAAATTTTGAAAGGATTTCCCATCGTAATAATAAACACCTGAGCCAATAGAGCCGAACCACAGGTTGCCTTTTCTATCTTCTAAAACTGAAAAGAAACGGGCCGAGCTGACTTTACCGGTGATATTAGTAAACGAATTTCCCTGCGAGTCAGGCAGGTGGCCATCATATCGAAAAATACCTTCCCAGGAGGCAATCCAAATGTTGCCTTTTCTATCTTGTATGATATTCCGAGCGATACTGTTAGGTCCGTTGTAAGTGATTACTTCTTTGGTTTCGGACTTGGTGTTTCCTGTTGGTAGTTCAGTTTTGTTTTGTGCGGTACAGAAACCACAAAAAACTATCAGCAAGAACAAAGCAAATAATTTTACGTATTTCATCATTTTTTTCTTTTCTATTTCCAGCATCAGGGGCTTGCAGTAAAAATTGCCCTTCGGCCGTCCGATATATGCACATGCATTTTCACGATTCTCTTGCCCTGGGCAATCAGGGTTAAGAAATGAACTGAAGCTGCGAAAAAGGTTGTGCCCGGGTAAGCGATGCACAACAAGTCGCGAGCAAAAAGAAGATGGTAACCGGTTTCCTGAAAAGTTTCATAAGCAAAAATTGTTTTAACTTCACATTACCAAACGTACGCAACCGCGTTGCCGCTCATTGTAAATGAATTGTAAAAAGAAATGTAAATGC
>JBGTCB010000556.1:0-2492 GCA_041748995.1 Saprospiraceae bacterium
TGGCGTGGTGCATGGATGGTTGAACTACACATATTCCCGATCAGAACGCAAGATTGATGGCATTAACGATGGAAACTGGTATCCATCAAATTTTGATAAACCGCATGATCTCACCCTGATTACCAATTTTCAGATTAATAAAAGGAATTCATTTTCGCTCAATTTCACTTATGGTACCGGTCGTCCAATCACCGCACCAGTTAATAAATACCTGGTTCATAACCGGGTCGTAGTGCTTAATTACTCTGAGCGTAATGCATTCAGGATTCCGGATTATCACCGGCTCGATATTTCCTACAATCTGGCCCAGGGATTCAGGAAGAGTAAAAAATTTAAAACCAGTTGGACATTTTCCATTTATAATCTTTATGCAAGAAGAAATCCCTATTCCGTTTTTGTTGAACAGGGATCCATTGGTCCGACAAAAGTCAAACGACTGGCGGTACTAGGTAGTGCATTTCCTTCGCTGACATTCAACTTTGAATTGCTATGAGAAATATCCTCGGGGTGCTATATCTGTTATGCCTGCTTTCCTGCATTGATGAGATTAAGATAGACCTCCCTGAAGCCTTGATTCAACACAAAGTGATTGAAGGGTATGTCGAAAGGGATCGCAATAATTATTTGATCTGGGGCCACGTAAGCCTTACAGAGGATGTGACCGGCATTTTCTCTCCCGAAAGGGTCCCAGCATCTATGAGTATTCGTTACAATGGTACACAGGACATACCCTTTCCACCGGGGCTGATAACCCGTTTTCCAATCAAACTGTTTCATGATACTTTTGGGGGCACCCCCGAATCGGCCAGGTTTCAACTGGTGGCAGACGTCGAAGGACAGCGATATATGTCTACGGAGCAAATGATCATTTCCGTACCCCACCCGGATTCACTTTCGGTGCAGGTCGAAGAACGGTCTGAGGTCAATGCTGCCGGCAATGTCGTGCTGAATAAATATGCCATATTGCGGGTACATACACCTTTGATCAATGACCAAAATAAGCTCGTCTCCCTTAATTGGGTCGTGAACTCGGTATATCAATTTGTTGAAGGTACCCGTTCCAATCCGGATTATATGCCGAAGACCTGCTATGCCGGTTATAATATTTTTCAGAATGACATTAACATTGCCGGTGTTCAGGATTATCCGGGGAGAACCCTTATTAGCAATGAAATTGCCCGCACTCCGGTTGATTTTCGTTTTGGATTGTCCCTTTATTTTACGGTTGTTCAAAAATCGATGACTCAGGATGCCATTGATTATTGGAAAGAAGTGAAAGCCAGCAACGAACGGTCTGGTAACATCTACGATGTATTTCCGGGCCGGATCCGAACCAATGTGACAAGCGAAGGGACCGGTGAGATTGTACATGGGTTTTTTCAGGTATCTGAGGTAGACACGATTCGATATAAGGTCACCCCGGAGATGTTGGATTATCCCTATCAAAGCTGCTTCTTCTGGCAAGAGCCCATGTTTATCCTTCCGGATGATCCGGACCCCTGCCTGGACTGCCTGAAGCTGGTGGGCAGTACACTGACCCCACCACATTACTGGAGATGACCATGAAAAAAGTCTGCCTGCTATTATCTGCTTTCTTTGTTGTCCTGTTTTCCTGGGGGCAGTCGACCACGATCCATTTTGACAAACCTTACTATTTTACAGGAGAACACATTTTTTATTCATTTTGCAATATGGATCTGCCGTCCGATGAAGCATCTGCACGGATCGAGTTGCATAACAGCCATGAAGTGGTTGACTATTATTACACCACTATTGAAGATCGCTGTGGTCAGGGATTTATCAAACTTCCCCACGAATTATCGAGTGGGATTTACAGCTTTTCAATTTCGGTATTCAGCCAGAAAACGTTTGAAAAAAATACCTTGGCATTGGTCGCACTTATTATCTATAATGATCAAGATCTTGAAACCCTGGAATCCGGTGTTGAGGAAATTATTCCCATCAATCTTTCCCTTTCTCCCGCCATTAAGACATCTGCAGAGCCACTTGCAGTCAGGGAGACCATTAATCTTTCCATTGATATACCGGATGACTTAAGGCCTTCTGTGAAAAGAATCTCCGTCGTGGTCCGTGATCATCATCTCTATGCAAATCATGTCAAGACTATATTGCATGCAACACCTTCCGGTTCTTCTCAACAGCTGATCCGGGGAGTACCTTTTTCAGGGGTACGGAAGCTAATAAATCCGGGTTCAATCAAAAGCAACCTACTGTTTGCATTTAATGCCGGTACCATGGTTTTTGACGGTGCTCCGGTCGATCTGACCACCAATGAATTTAATCTCGAACTCACTCCATTTTACCAAAGAAAACCAATCAGTTTTCTCGATTATCTCGATAAAGAAATACAGATCACTGAGAGGATTGAAGAAAAAAGACAGGTTGATCCTACACTGCTTAAAATTGATTCGGATATTGTTAAACACCTCAAAATATACAGGGAAGAGAAGCAAATAAACCGGATTTTTAAA
>JBGTCB010000557.1:0-5509 GCA_041748995.1 Saprospiraceae bacterium
GTTATTCCCGCATTATTTACCAGAACATCAATTTTTCCTGACTCTGAAACTACTTTGTCAATTGCTTCTTGCGCTTGTTGAAAGCTGGAAGCATCCGATTGGAACGTGATCGCCTTACCAGGACCTGTCAACGAATTCACCAGTTCGTCAGCAATGCCGGAGGATTTCAAATAAGTAAAATAGACCAGTGCTCCCTGCTCTACAAATTTCCTTACGATTCCGGCACCAATACCTCTTGATCCTCCGGTCACCAAACAAACCTGATCTTTTAATAAATCCATAATTCTACAATCTAGATTAGAAAGCGAAAGCGGAAAGTTCCAAAAAAATATCCTGGTGGCCTAATTTGATTAGGCTTCAAAATATTAGGCGTGAGAAGGAAAGAGCACGCCATTCATGACTTTTATTATTGGATTCTTTGGGGATTGTCGAATTAGGGTGCAGATCTGACATGCTGAGGACGTGAAAACATGTCAGTCTGGACATCATCTTGTTGAACCCGGATTATGCATTAGATTATCTATTACGAGGTAAAACTGCTGCAAATACGGGCACATAAGCCCTTTTTGATTCTCACCATGATGATGACCATGTCTGCGAGTCAAAAAGCGCTTGGAGCACCCGTCTTTATTGCATTTTTACCTCTCACTACGAAAACCCAATGCATTATCCGGGTTGAATCTCAAAATATCACACTATCCGGTAAATTAATGCCTTGGCTACTGCTTCTGTACCGCAGCGTACGTGCAGCTTGGTATAGATATGCTGAAGGTGTTTTCGTACTGTGTCCTGACTGATAAAACACTCGACAGAGATCTGTTTGTAGGAGTAACCTCTGGTAAGTAATTTAAGTACTTCCAACTCACGTTTGGTCAATTGGAAATGAGTTGCGGGTATTTTCTTCTCCTGAAATGATACCAGGACCTTACGGGCGATATTGGGCGAGAGAGGCACTCCTCCCGAATAGACATCACGTATTGCTTCGACCAAAGTCTGTGGTGAGGATCTTTTTAGAACATAACCGTCTGCCCCGGCACATAGGGAGTTAAAGAGTTTATCGTCGTCTTCAAATACCGTGTACATGATAATCTGCACATCCGGATGGCATTCTTTACAGGTGCGCACTCCCTCGATCCCATCTTTACCGGGCATATCTATATCCATGATAACTACATCCGGTACCGTCTGTTTGCAGTTATTGGCAATATTGATCGCATTGGGAAAGGCTCCTACGACGATCAGATCTTCCTGCGCATTGAGGTAATGTGTCAATTGCTTCCGCAACTGCTGATTATCTTCATAAATCGCTACACGCAATGGTTTTCTCATTTATCGATTTCAAATTTATCGACTTTCCTCATCACTATCCATTACATAAACATGTAACATTACTGCAAAGGTAATTGTAGAGTCAAAGTAGCCCCTTTGGCTTTTGACGACCGAATGGTCAATTTGCCATTTAATCTTGCGGCACGGGTCTTTATGGTCTGCATTCCATTCGAATCAACAGCCTGATCTGGATCGAAGCCGACTCCATCATCTGTTATAGTGATAGAAATCTGCCGGTCATCAAAAGTGATTGCAACCCGTACTGTCTTCGCCTGCGAGTGTTTGGCCGCATTATTCATCACTTCTTTGAAAAATAAGAAATAGTCTCGTTTCTGTCGACTATTAAACTTGTGGGCTCCAAAGGTTTTGGGTTCTTCCCAGAATAGCTGGATGCCTTTAGATTCAAGTAAATCCCAACTGAACCGTCGTAATTTCAAGTGTATTTCCTGGAGTGTGTCGGAAGTGGGTTTGATGTACCAGATTATTTCTTCCAGGTTCTGATTGATTTGCCCAATTTCTTCTTTGATCGCTTCCAGTCGCTGTTCTTGGAGAGGATCTTTAGGGTCAGGAGTCATCATTTCCGTCATGAACCGGATGCTGCTCAACGAAGAGCCAATATCATCGTGCAGGTCGGCAGAAATCTGATTGCGCAGATTTTGCTGCCGGATTAAGTTGCGGATACGCAACCGGGTGTATCCCAGAATAATGGTGGCCAGGAGTATGATGAGTAACAAGAAAAACCAGATGCTACGCCAGAATGGTGGGAGGATTCGAAACTCAATCACTTCGGTGGATCGACATTGGTTGTTGTTACAAACTCTAAACTGGAAAGGATAACTTCCTGGACTGAGACCCAATAATACCAGTTGGTTACCTGCATTCAGTGGTTCCCAATTGTTGGGATGCCGGTCGATGAAACGGTACTGGTATTGGTTAAGAATACCATCCTGAAAATTCACTTGACTGATTTCAAATGTCAGATTGTTTTGATGGTAATTTAACCGGTGATTACTTTTCTGTTGTAACAGCTCATTCATAACCACCCCATTGACTTCAAGATGACTTATACGTACCGGTTTGTGTAAGGTATCTGTGGTCAGATGATCAGGATTGAATACGCGGGTACCGGCAGTGGTCAAAATGTAAAAAGTACTATCGGTTTGTTTTTGGATAAAGCTGACCTGGTTGGAGGGAAGCCCATGGATCGTGTAAAAAACAGAGATCTGATTAGTAGATAGATCGAGTTTGTTCAGGCCATTCCTGGTGGCAATCCATAAATTACCATGTCGATCCCATTCCAGATCTTCAACATAGTTGTTGGATAATCCATGCCGGGCAGACCAGTTTCGAAAAATTCGATTTTGGGGATCGAACTCATAAAGTCCACCACCCCGGCCTCCAAAATAAATGCGATCGTTTTCATGAATGATAATGGATTCGATTAAATCGTTTACAAAGATGGAATCCGCATTAGTCTTAATCACCTCAAAAGTGTCTTGCTGATGATCCCACCGCACTAAGCCACCACCCGTTTGACATCCCATCCACAAGTCTCCCCGGCTGTCTTCAGCTATAACTTTCGGGTAACGAAATGGTAATCCTCCGGATCTCACCGGATAATATTTTGTGGTTCTTCTATCTCCAGACCAGCGAACGGCTCCATTTCCGCTGCCAATGCCCATCCATAACTCGCCTCGCGAATCTATGAACTGAGTGAGTATGCCTTTAGTGAGTAATCCATCCGGCAATCCCGGACGACTTACTCGTCCCTGCTGATGATCGAATAAAGTATACCAGAACAATCCACCGGTAGTGCCTATCCAAAATGTATCCCTGTTGTATTGGCTGATGTTCCACCAGTAGTTGTGCATTTCAAAGGGCCTCGGATCACCCAGGTAGACATGCTTCAAGAAAGCACCGTCACCATTCAACAAGACTCCTCCATCTCCATAATGACCTGCCCATATGATAGTGTCATTACTCCAGATCTGGGTAAGAGGATTACCATGCATGGTGAAGAGCTCATCCAGCTGGTGAAATGGCTTGAAAATCCTATGCTCATCAATAAACCGGATTAAACCCTTACTACAATAACCAATGGTAGTGCCATCAAGGGTACGGTATAGATTATACGATAATTTTACACCTGCATCAGGATCTTCAAGGTAGATTGGCCAACCTGGGTCATTCAGTTTCCTGGTTGGCAGGTCAAAAAGCCATTTCTTTCCTCTTACTGTTAATTGAATAGTTCTGGTATTCAATGGCAGTACCGTGATTATCAGATAATCTTCTAAAAAACCTGCAGGAAGTTCTATTGGTTGGAGAGTACCATCTTGTGGATTAATAGTGGCAATGGTAGGGTGCTCAGGCAATGCTACATAACAAATGTTGGAAGGATCCAGTTGTAGAATATGATCTTCGGAATTTGAAGGTACCAGATCGAGTACATCAAATACTGAGGTGGTCCGATTGAAGGTAAGAGTCAGGTCTTTCCTGTTATAGGGGGAGATCTCGATCCAGATTTCGTCATTCTGCAGGCAGGTAATGCGAGATCGGGTACTGAGTGTTCGCCCGGTGGAGACCAGTGAATCGGGTAGTGGATAAGATTCCCTTTTTTGGTCTGGATAGTTGATTTTATGCAGCGCACTGGGTGTAATTAACCAAATGGTACCGGAATGATCTTCCTGAATGTCAAAGATCAGATTATTAAAGGAGTTGTTGGTGCCGTCATCTCCCATATTGATCGTTTTGCTAATCAATGTAGGCAAGTGCACCAGATGCAATCCTCTGCTGCTTGCAGCATATAGATAATCTTTGATGATCTGGATCTTCATGATGTGTAAGCCATGCTGACCATGAAGATCTTCGGGTGGTTCGAAGGCTGTAAAGGCAAATCCGTCGTAGCGGTAGAGTCCGTCTTGCGTACCAATCCAAATATAACCCTGTGGATCTTCTACCAGGGAGTGCATCATACTTTGGGCTCCGCTCGCCGTCTCACGAAAAGGGATGATTTCATACCGGTCGGTCAATAGTTGAGAAGATAAGTTCGTGTATTGAAAACCCAGGACCAGTAAGAAACTTATGCGAATGAAAGGAGGCATATCACCTATGAATTTACAAAACACAGGGCATTCGACCTATCTCGAAGGGTTATAATTCCTGGTTGGATGCTGTGGACTGTCTTTAAACCATCAGAGCTCGATCAAATCTATGAGCAGATACTGAGCTCGGATCACAGTCAAGCAGGAGCTGACACTTCTCAATTTGCTGCGATATCGATAACCAGATATGGGATCATGCTGTTCCTGGCGCAGGGGAAAGTGCCATTGTGACTCACGAAAACCGGGCATTTGGAGCAAAGTCTTGATTTGTCATGGAAACTCAAGTTGGATCATTGAATATGATGTTCTTTGTGGATTTCCATTGATCATTGGCCGGGAAATCCTGAACTCATTTTGGGCATGAGCCGGTATCTTAAACAGAAGGAAGAAAAGGGAAATCGATAAATTTTTCATTATTTGGATATCAAGAATGTTGATAGATTAGCTTCCGTAATCCAACATTTGAGCTTTTCAATTTTTGTGGAGTATCGGAGCATTGACCACTGCATCCTGTACTTCATTTTCCAGGGAATCCAATTTCCTGACCAGTGACTCAAGCTGATCTATCTGCGATGAGAGATTGTTATACTCTGCTGAGAGTTCCTCATAGAGAATCTGACGAACGCTCATTTCCAATTTAATCTTTTTGATCTCTACTTCCAGGTTCTCATTCATCATGTGCAATTCGTCATTCTCTTTTGAAAGTTCCTGTACAGCTTTCACCAGAGGTACTGTGAAAGCTGCGTAACGAAGACCATAGTAATCCTGATCATTTTTTGGGGCATCTATTCCACTGAATTCATAACCTAGTTTCTGTGCACTTGCCTCTACTTCCTGAGCGATAAAACCCGAATGCCTCATCTTTTTTTGATTGGAATCTGCTTTTTTATCAATCTCAGTTGAAGTGCCGATGATTGCTTGAAAATTTTCTTTCCCCCAGGAATCTATGGCCTGCTGATCCAGGCGATAGGTCACAGGACGGAGAGAATTGATGAAATCCAGGCCGGCTACATCTTCTGCAAATTCCGTCTTAAAGCGAGCATCACTCACCACTGACCAATCCGCTACTCCGCCGATAC
>JBGTCB010000558.1:0-5115 GCA_041748995.1 Saprospiraceae bacterium
ATATTTTTTCATCTGGATGACAGAAGGAATGACCATAATTTCTTCCTCCAGCGGAAGAGAAATCCTTCGCTCGACCAGGGAGATCCAGGGGAGGGAAATAAAGAGATGCAGTTGCCCGAATTGATAAATACCCCTGATCAACGGATGGATCTGGAGTGAATAGGTCAAGTCTCCTTTTGCCGGCAAAGTAGCTGTAAATTTAAAGTCCCGTATTTGAAGTTGATAGGGAAGTTCATCGCTTATCTCCACTGAAAGTCTCAAGTGCGAATGACTGATTATATGGTATTGGACCTGTTGCAGATCACCTAAAGAGAGTTTTCTTCCAACGGTTCGATGACTGGTCACCTGACCGGATATCCGGTAAAGAATATACCATTCTGAGAATGTGACTAAAAAGATTAGCAACAGGAAAATCTGGCCGGTACGAAAGAAAAGAGGCCATGAATAGGCCAGTATAAATGAACATATGCAAAGTGCCATCGCAATAAAAAGCCTGTTCTTCAGAAACGTATTTGAAAACATGTTAACGGGGAACTTCTACCGATTTCAGAATATCATCAATGATGTCCAGAGGTGTGGCATCTTCCATTTCTGCCACAGGAGTTAATATCAGCCGATGATTCAGTACATGAGGGGTTACAAATTGAATATCATCGGGTATCACAAAATCTCTTTCTGCCAGAAGAGCAGCTACTTTACTGGTTTTCAAGATGGCAAGTGCTGCTCTGGGAGAAGCCCCCAGGTATATCTGTGCATGGTTGCGTGTCTCCTGAACAATTTCCGAAATATAGGTCAGTATCAGGTCTTCTACATGAATTTGATCCAGGAGGGCATGCATTGAAATAATATCTTTCGGAGTTAAGACTTTATTTATTATATCCAGATCAATTTGGTGCACCTGATTTTTAAATCTCCGAAGAATATTTAATTCGTCAGCTGTACTGGGATAAGTCAGGTTAATTTTCATTAAGAACCGGTCTAATTGTCCTTCCGGCAACCGGTAGGTACCTTCCTGTTCAATTGGATTTTGGGTAGCAATCACAATAAAAGGAAAGATCATCGGAAACGTTTTTCCATCAAAAGTGATCTGTTTTTCTTCCATGACCTCAAATAAAGCTGCCTGAGTTTTAGCGGGAGCCCGGTTGATTTCATCGATCAGAACGACATTCGAAAATATGGGACCTTCCTTAAAGTTGAATTCGGAGGTTTTTAGATTAAAAATGGAAGTACCGATAATGTCGGAAGGCATGAGATCCGGTGTAAACTGGATCCGGGAAAATCCGGCATCTATGGCCTTCGCCAATACCTTGGCACTCAGAGTTTTGGCAATACCAGGCACACCTTCGAGTAAAATATGACCACCGGCTAAAATACTGATGAGCATCAGATCGATCAAATTTTCCTGACCTACCAGTATCTTACTACATTCCAGGTGCAGATCAGTAATTTTATTTAACGTGGGTTTTAAATCAAGTGCCTCCCGCAATGGTTGCATTTGTGATGGTTCTTCCATTATTTACTTTTTTTATAGAACATTTCCAATTTATGGTGGAGAGTTGTAAGGTGGTTATCTCCTACATTCAATTTCTTTTCTGCTCTGCTAAATTCATGGACAAGCTCCTGAATTTCTTCCAGATCAACTCTTGATTTTCTCGCTAAATTTTTGACAAATCCGGGATCCTGGTAGTCAAGAAAATATCTTTTTTTGATGTTGTGAATAAAAATTGCTTTCAGATGGTTGATCAATTTCTTATGTTGCTGTTGCTGGTGATAAAGACTACTTAATGTTTTTACATATTCCAATGATGTGTTGTTATTCAGTTCGAGTGTCGGAATGACCTTTTGCCGTCTTTTTGCCTTGAAAATGATAAAACTCAATACAGTAAAAAGCAGCAGAAAATACGCTAATCGCAAAGCCTTATGAATTAAAATGAATTGAAGAGGACTTTGTGAATTCCGGTTGCTATCCACATGAAAGTTCATATGGTCCAGGATGATCATTTCAGGAGAAAACTGATCAAAAAAGCGATTGAAGTGATTGAGATAGAATGATTGTTTTGAGGCAAGATTGCAAAACATGAAGGGTATCATGTGCAGAAGTATGCTTCCGGTATCGACCAGCCATTCACCAAAGACGATCATACTGTCATTTTGAGCGGTAGCGAGTATCAGGTGATCTTCATAATCATTCATTTCATCAGCAAGTCCATTAAAATGTCTTGGTTTAGGTCGTTCCAGATCCTGGTGATAATTGGTAAAGCGGTAAGTTGCTTCACTATCCCACCAGTACTGTATCGCTATGACAGTATCTCTGATGCCTTCTTCGTGCATGACAAATCCCTGAAAGTCATCTGATGATGTACTTAATGACTCGGTGATTATCAGTACATCGTTTCCTCTTTCTGCAAAAGCGATCAACTGTTCAGATTCAGTCTCGTTCAGAGAGACCTCATTGCTCAATAAAATGTATAAATTGTTCTTTGAATAAATATCAGAAATGAGCGTGTCTTTAAAATGTTCCCGGACCGGGATGTTCGCATATCGTTGCTGTATCAGAGATTGAAATATCCAGGCACCATAGGGTTGGATAGAATGATAGGTGAAATTTTCCTGCCAATGCAGATCCGGGATACGCTTCACTTCGAATAACGAGAAAATCAGCAGGATGACCACAACAACGCTGGAAAGGGTAATAAGGAGGAACTGCCTGGTGGTCATGAGGTCGATTCAAGAAATTGAGTAAATTTAGGATCCAGCTTGTAAAATTCATCTGCACCAAGTTCCGTGTTGCCGTACCAAACCCATTCATAAATATGAGATAATTCTCTGAAGGAGTCATAGATTCCAATGTGCCTCAATTCCTGCAAATAATGCCGGTTTGTTTTATCCGGCTTCCAGCTAATGAATTTGTTTTCATTTAAATATTGGAGTACCCTGATATATTGCATCCGGATAGCCATCCGGAAGTCACCTTGTGCAATGGCTTTCTCATATTCTTGGTGGCTTTCAATCTCAATATCTTCCGGAACTTCTTCGGGAAATACCTCCGTTTTGACCTGTCTTTCGGGTTTGACATTAGAGAAGACCGTGTAAATAATAAACAAAATTAATGCAATAATTACCGAATAGGCTATCCACTGGAAAAATGACAGATTGTTGTAGTTGTCAAAAGTATCCTTTGGTTCTTTTTGACTTAATTTTTCTTTTTCTTGCTGATTTTTCAGAACCAGTTTTCTTTTTGTTTTGGTGTAGTCGAGTTCTTCAGATAGTTTTAAAAAATGTTCCTCACTAATTTCAATATGAGTGGGTGGATCCTGAGAATAACTTCTCGGGATATAGCTGCCTGATAGTAAGGTTATTAAAATGATATGGAGATAGGTAATTTTCATTCCTTTTCCAATATCGATGAATTTGCTCCGAAGATCTGGAATCTTTGACGCAAATCATGAGCTTCCGTACGGCATAATTCTGAGTGATATGTATTTGTCAGAATGAAGTATGCAAGAGGTAAAATAAACATCGTGGCAGAGAAATAATAAAGGTGTTCAATATACAGCTGATTCAAAAATTGAAAGTCAAAGATTTCATGCCAGGAAAAATATTCTGTAATAATCATGAATAAACCCGAGTCAAAGAGAATATAAGTAATCCAAAGGAAAAGTGCTGTGAGAATAATTGGTGGTATGAAATTCATATAATACGTGATGGAAAACCGGTAGCTGCTGACAAATCCGGACCATGACTGGATCTTATCCATAGTTATCTGATTTGTTGCAATAGCGAGGAGTTGAGGGCTTAGGATTAGTAAGATGATGATCCAGGCTGGGGTGGGTAAGAAATAGAACACAGTGACGTAGATTAGTGTAATGAAAGCTAGCGGCAGGAAATAACTCCTGGTGAAACTCAAAGTCAGGCCGGCGGACCGGGTTTTTTCAAATCTACTTAAAGCGAGAAGGGAAAGAGTCAGGCAAATCCAAATAAAGAGGAAATTAGTGACACCACCATGTTTAAATTCGAATAGCGAAATATCCGTTTCGCTAAATTCAAAAACATCCAGATCTATCGTCTCGATATGATACCAGTTAAGGATAGCAAGCACTCCGGTAGCCGGTACAACAATCGATTTTAAATAGGGACTGAAAGAGACCCGGATTTGGGCAAAAGCCAGGGTAAAATTTTCTCCTATGGTTCGGTATTGCAGTCGTTGATAATCGAGCTCCGAATAATGTTCGGGAGCCAGGTTGATTGGATCATTCTTTTCATTTTTAGTTGCTCGTAAGCGCCAGGGCAACACTATCCACATAAAAACAATGAGTAGTAATGAAAGCAGGATGATGCCGGCTTTGACAGCCACAGGCAGATCTGTTTGCCTGGTGACAAATGACTCCAGAATGCCTGCGATCACAAAAAGAGGCACTGTGCCCAACACTATGACAAGGGCTCTTTTAGCCGAAACCTGCAAAGAGAGTATCCGGTCATAGGTCCCCGGAAAAAGCAGGCCACTGCCAAGGACTATTCCGGCTGCACCTGCTATAATGATGGCCGATATTTCGATAGTACCATGTATCCAGATGGTGAGGAATGAGGTCATAAATAATCCCTTGCTGTAGAAGTAATATTGAAAGGTGCCCAGCATTATACCGTTAAACATTAAAATAAAAACGGTACCCATCGTACCAAGCAAGCCTAATACAAATGCGATGAATGCCACTTTGATATTATTAAGGGTGATACCTAACAACATGTCCACTTTGTCTTCATCTTTATAGATAGCCATAGGATCACCCTTGTTGATGTTTTCATCCGTGACATGGATATAGTGATCACCCAGGATCAGCCGGGCAAAGTCTTCATTATGGGACGTAGATAGAGCACCGATAATCGCAGAAACAATAAAAATAGAGAAGGACACTACAAATGCATTCTGTGACCGGATTACTTCCAGTGGAAGTGTACGCTTAAAGAATTGCAATACCGTACTAAACCCAAACTTCGATCCCGTACTGCTCATAGAGTCGAATACCCGTTGGGTAAGGTTATTCAGATACAATCTGACCGATCGATTGGGATAAAAGGTTCTGGCATAGGATAAGTCGCTGGATACTTTGATGAAAA
>JBGTCB010000559.1:0-1581 GCA_041748995.1 Saprospiraceae bacterium
CGCAATTTCCTGACTGCTAAAACCCTTTCTGAGCAGATCAAGCATTTCGAGTTCCCGGTGGGTAAAAAGTGCCCGGTATTTAGCAGACAATTCTTCATTGAATGCACCGATCGGTCGCAGACCTTCACTTACCCTGAAGTCCATCCCGATACTTTGTTTCAGATTGGAAATATCGGTGATGGTAGCGATGGTTTGTAGCAAATTGCCCAGCCGGTCGCATTTAAGCGGGCGGATTTGCCGGAGGACCTTGAAATAATTGCCGCTGGAATTTCTGACTCTGAAATCCAGCATGCACATCGTTTTTAAACAGGTCATGCACCGGATTCTTGAGCACAAAATTGATCGCCAGGCAGGCAGACTTGATAACCAGGGGCAGGTCTTCCGGATGCATGATCTCCATTAGGTCACGTAATTCAGTTGATTGGGAGTAAACCCCAGGACATTTTCCACATTGGGATGGATGTATATTAATTCCTTTTGCCAGTAGTCCAGCACATAATAAAATTGATTTGAAAAGGGTGCAGTTGGTTTTTTACTTCCGGATCAAAGGTGCCATTATAATAGGTAGACAACCTGGGATCATAAGGTATTTGATCCAGTAATTGCAGAAATTTTCGAATGTCGGGATGCATGGGGATAGTTGTTTTTTAGGGGTGGTTAAGAGGAGGTTACAAATTTCATGATCCTGCTTTCAAAGGATGGTTGATTTTCATACATGGGCATATGACTGGTGTTCTTTTCATACCAAAGTTCACCATGAGGAATATTCCCAATAATCTCAAGATTATCATCGTACGTCAGGTAGTCATAGTCACCACTCATCAGCAGCACCGGACAATCTATGGAGGGAAGATTGGCGGTGCGGTCCCAATACATCAGGGCCCCATTCGGATTTATCAGATCGAACCCCAGATAGTAAAAATAGACGGTTGAGTCGAAAACCGGGGCGATACTTTTAAGCACATCTCCGGGGACGGATCAACCCGGCAAAAATGGGTGCCCAACCAATATTCAAAGAGAAGTGCGAAATAGTCATTGAAACTTCCTGTCGACAAAAGTTCTTTTCGTCGATGATGAAATGGCTCAGGCAGGGTCTTTGCCCTGGCTTTAATCGCATTGGCCAATTGAGTGCCGGATGCGGCAGAATTTACCAGAATGACGCCCTTTGTACGAAAAGCCGGATATTGAAACAGAAATTCCTGCACGATCATACCTCCCCATGAATGGCCCAGAAGATAGCAGGAGGTGATGTTAAACGCATCCAGTACGGATTTCAATTCTGCTGCATAGGCTTTCATGGATTTCAGGAAGGGATTGTTAATGTTGCCCTGGGTTCCGGATGGCTGATAAGAAATTACTCTGAAATGATCAGGAGGAAACATTTTGTGAACGCCTTCCAGGTAATCCAGGGTAAAACCAGGTCCGCCGGGAATTAACAGAATATCAGTCTCACCATCTCCGGTGGTATGCACCTTAATTTGTTGTTTATCAAAAGTTAGATACATTCTAATCTGGTGTATATGAAAAGACCGTGGATACCGGATCTGCCGGGCCTCATCCCGGGCAATCTGCTGTCCGGTG
>JBGTCB010000560.1:0-1976 GCA_041748995.1 Saprospiraceae bacterium
CGAATTCGGTCCGTCCATAAAAATTCGATCCTTCCTTACGGTCGATCAATACTTTCAGTATAGAACCAATCCGGTTTTCATTAAGTTGCATGGAAATACCACGTTGTATTTCCATAAGTTGTCCTGCTCTTCGGGACTTGACTTCTTCCGGTACATTATCCAAACCCAATGCCGCTGAGGTATCGTCTTCATGACTGTATTCAAAAACTCCCAACCGATCAAACCGGACCTGTTCTATAAACCGGCAAAGATTTTCAAACTCAGCTTCCGTTTCTCCCGGAAATCCAACCAACATCGTTGTTCGCAGGGCCAGATCCGGAACCGTATCGCGGGCAAACCCAATGAGATCCAGGGTTTCTTCCCGGGTGATTTGTCTTTTCATTCTACGCAATACCTCATCATCGGCATGTTGCAGCGGCATATCCAGGTAATTGCAGATATTGGGAGCTGAAGCCATTACCTTTAATACTTCTCTGGGAAACCGGGATGGATAGGCATAGTGTAGACGAATCCATTCAAGGCCTTCAATCATCGCCAGCTGTTCCAGTAGCTCAGCCAGTTTTCTTGTCTTGTAAAGATCCAAACCATAGTAGGTCAGTTCCTGTGCAATGAGGAGTACCTCTTTGACTCCCCTTCTCACTAGTGATTTAGCCTCCATGACGATGGCTTCGATCGGCCTGCTACTGTGAGTACCTCGCATCAGCGGGATCGCACAAAAAGAGCAAGTGCGATTGCAATCTTCCGAAATCTTCAGATAAGCATAGTGGGAAGGCGTCATAATCGCACGGGTACCCAATAATTCATGCCGGTAGTCCATGTTAAATTTTGCCAGCAATGCCGGCAATTCCATAGTGCCAAAAAAAGCATCAACCTCAGGAATCTCCAGAGCGAGTTCATCCTTATACCGGTGGGAAAGGCAACCTGTGACATATAGTTTCTCAATTTCTCCCTTCGTCTTCAGCCTGGCATAGTGCAGTATGGTATCGATGGACTCCTGCTTGGCGGCTTCGATAAATCCACAAGTATTCACGATCACAGTACCGGCATCCTTGTCTGGTAAGTGATGATCGACCTCCAGATGACCTGAACGCAATTGAGTCAGGAGATTTTCCGAGTCTACCATATTTTTTGAACATCCCAGGGTGACGATACTGACCCTCTCTTCTTTATGTTTTGTTTTCAACCGAAACGTCTCGTTATTCGGGTGCGAAGATAGCCTTTATCAATCTACGATGTACGATATACGATTTTTGATATACGATATACGATATACGATTTCCATTTCCGATTTTGTTATGTGCGATGTACGATTTTTGTACTGAACGTTTCTATAGAGCTCTTCAATCTTGGCTTATTCGGTTAAACGGTCAATGATTTTTTTTGACAACAATGGGCAAATTCTTCAATAAGCATAGGGCCGGTCATGGCTCATCATTGAAATGTGAAAATGATCACCCGTACCACCATGACGTAAGACATTAAATCCCAGAGTCCGGAAATAACTCTTTAGAAAAAAGTTTCGAATCGCAGAACGGTCGTGTGTTCGGACATCAATCGCGTGGACAAAGCCATTTTTCTGTCGATAGTGCAGAGAGTGTTCTTTGACTGATAAACCCATATCCCGGTAATCTTCCGGCACACGGTTAGCATCAGTCATCATCAGATCCTTGTCGATTAATAAAATGGTTCTTACACCCAATCTCATGACCGGATGTAAGTGTTTATATTCCCTGGCGATTTCCTTCGATTTGACATTCTTACCTGCAATATACCATTGCGAATAGCCACAATAAGCCAGGAGTAAACAAACGGCAATTTGCCACCGCTCCTTAATAAATCGGGTTGGTGTACCCAAAATGATCAAATAAACAAAAAGTAAAAGGCAGGTAAAAAGGAAGCCACCAATAACGGCTACGAAGGGATAAAAATGATATTTTTCGTGCAAATACACCGAGCCCCGGACGAGTAAAACGAAT
>JBGTCB010000561.1:0-2039 GCA_041748995.1 Saprospiraceae bacterium
GCATGAAGTAGCTATCATTTATCATCCAACTCATCCTTTCATTCTCTCAGTAATGTCAAAAGGAGCTCATATTGAGCCTCTTCGTAACGCGCTTCGCGAAATTGCGCGAACATGTTATCAGGAAATCGTCCATTCGTCGAATAAAAAACAAAATTAAAATTATCCTTTTGACACCTAGTTATTGTCTACTATATTTGAATTGTATCTCCGAAATTGGTTTGGAAGATTTGTCCCGGTCTGCGCAATCAGCCGGGACATTATTTTATCAGTGTTACCGTACCGTGAGATTGAAACACTTCCCTGAATTCATTCGTTACCCGGAGCAAATAAACATATACGCCCGCTTGTAAGGCGTCTCCGGCTCCCATATAGGTGCCATCCCATCCTCTCAGGATATCATTCGATTCAAACACCAATTGTCCCCATCGAGAATAAATCAACAAACGATATTCAGTGAAGGGTTCACATTGAGGTAAAAAAATGCGGTTTTCCTGCAATCCAAAGGGGTGGAATGCGGTTGGCACATAACAGCCAAAAGGTTCTTTCACCCAAATGATCTTTTCATATTCATCCTGGCAACCCCATTCATTTATTGCCAGATGGCGAATTAGGAACTGTCCGGTATCATCCGATGAAAAAGAATACCGGCCAGCATTCATCAAAACCACGGAGCCCGGCCACCATGAGCTCTTTATGCTTTGATCTTTGTGGATGAATAAGTCAACGCTTTTTCCACGGTCAATTACACTATCAGAAGCCGAAAACTTTGCTATTGGAATCGGGAATGTATGGAGAGCTTTCATTTCAGGATAAGAAACGCAGTTATTGGAATCAGTAACCCGCAATTCCAGCAAATATTTCCCGGCTTTCGGTATATAAAAAGAGTACCGGTTATTAAGGGTAATGGTGTCTATACCCAAACCAGCAGATATCCAATGCCAGGAAGCATTCTGGTAAGACAATCCTGCCATTGCATGTAATGAATCAGGAACACAAAGCTGGCTGTCTGACAGCGTGAAATGAGCCTCAGGAAGGGGCAATTGTTTCAAAAAAATTGAATCCCGCGCGGGAACACTGCATCCATCTTCCAATTGAAACACCAGACTCGTATCCTGCATAACGAGAATACTTCTGTCACTCCTTAAACTTGGTTTAGACTGCCAGAAATAGCTGTATTTTCCTGTTAAACCTCCAGAAATTTGCGGTTTCAACTGAATCACAGAACCCTCACATATTATCGTATCGGCCGGCAAAATTGCTATCAGAGGATCAAGGAGCAAAAGCTTAAAGTGCATCGTATCCGGATCGCTACATCCATCTGTGGCGATTACTTCGAGCGTTTGTTCTGATTCGATTGCCTTACCATTTGCCATTGCAGAACTATCAAAAGGTGAAACCGAATAACTATAGTTTGAACCTATTCCTCCGGATATGGATGCCTGAAATAGAAAAAACTGTCCATAGCATAAAAGGGTATCTCCCGGATTTTCAATTTGAAGAGCGGTACGAGTAGAGAGACTCAGCCATATAGAATCGGATGGCGTAGTACACCCATCCTCCAAGACCAACAGAAGGTCCCAGTTTCCTTTTAACTCAAATGAATACGAAGTAAAATTTCCGAATATTGTTCCGTCAGCTTCCTTCCATAAAAGCGAATGCCCGGAAACATTGCCTCCAGAAAGGACCGGATTCAAATCCACCGTTTCACCATAGCAATAAGAGGTACCTAAACTGAGTATGATTTTCAGACTATCTCCGACATTCAATTTAACGCTGTCCATTAAATCAGTTCCATCGCAATTATTTCTGATCCGAACCCGATAGTATTGGGAAATATTGGGTTTTTCAAGAAAATAATTGGAGGAAATCAAACTCCCATCCCAAAAGAAGGAGTAATGACCTGTATCCGATTCTGAGCCTTGCACATACAACTGAAGCTCCTCACCCAGACAAAGGGCAGTATCCGGACGAATATTCAGGGTTAAAGGCTGTCTCACATGTATATAAGCCTGCCCGATACTTACCAAACCGCAAACGTC
>JBGTCB010000562.1:0-6190 GCA_041748995.1 Saprospiraceae bacterium
GGGAATTATGAATATCAGACTGGATTCCAGATTATCAAAGCCTTCTCCGACCGAAATCTTGATCCCCGGGAAGTTGAAATGATGCTTATCGCCAACCATGCTCCATTTACCTGGGGTAGCACCGTGAGCAAGGCAGTTTACAACAGTGCTGTATTGGAAGAAATAGCTAAGATGGCTTATATCAGCTTTACTTTAGATCCGGGGATAGTACGGTTGAAGCCGGCACTGATCAAAAAGCATTATGAACGAAAACACGGCAAAAATGCCTATTACGGACAATGATTAAAGGATTGATATTTGACATGGATGGTACCATGGTCGACAACATGATGGTGCATCATGAAGCATGGCAAAGAAAACTGGCATCGTTGGGTATTGAGATGTCGATGGCCGAAGTAAAAGAACATATTCATGGTGTCAATGAAGAAATTCTGGAGAGGCTTTTTGGAAACCGTTTTACTTCGGAAGAGAGAAAAAGAATTGCCTGGGAAAAAGAACTTGAGTATCGCGAAATTTTTGCGGACCGGCTTCAACTGATCCATGGTCTCGATGTTTTCCTGGCTGAAATGCATCAGGCTGGAATGGCGATGGCGATTGGTACCGCTGCACCACCGGAAAATGTTGACTTCGTACTGGACCGGCTCAATCTGCGAAACTACTTCACCGGTATTATTCATGCCCGGCATGTCTCCAAAGGAAAACCAGACCCCGAAACTTTTGTGATGGCTGCTCAAACGATCGGAATACCAGTTAGGAACTGTCTTGTTTTTGAAGATAGTCTGGCCGGAGCCAGAACCGCCAAAAATGCCGGATGTCATGCGATCATTGTCACCAGTACCCATGCCAGGGAAGAATTTCAGGAATTTGATCATATCCTAAAATTCATAAATGATTTTTCAGAAATTACCCTGAAAGAAATATTATTATTAAGGGCCTGATAACGAAAACAAGACGAAAACCATGACTGTACTAACCACTTTGGACTGGATCCTTGTCATTGCTTATTTTTCCCTGATCCTCGGAATTGCCTGGTGGGTGATCAGGCAAAAAAATGAAACATCGTCAGAATACTTTTTGGCTGGCCGGAATCTCGGCTGGTTCATTGTGGGAGCTTCGATTTTCGCTTCAAACATCGGATCTGAACATCTCGTCGGCCTGGCCGGTTCAGGAGCAACTGATGGAGTCGCGTTAGCGCATTACGAACTGCATGCCTGGTGTTTGTTGGTACTCGGCTGGGTGATGGCACCTTTCTATATGCGTTCGAAGGTCTTTACCATGCCCGAATTTCTGGAAAGACGATTTTCTCCCACAGCTCGTTGGGTTTTATCTCTGATCTCCCTTGTGGCTTACGTCCTGACAAAGGTTGCGGTTGGAATTTTTGCCGGAGGAGTGGTATTTAGTGTACTCATACCCGAGGTTAATTTCATGGGACTCAACAGCTTTTGGTTAGGGTCTATTCTGGTGATACTTCTGACTGGTACTTATACGATTCTGGGAGGTATGAGGGCAGTTGCCTATACCGAAGCAATTCAGACCATCATCCTGATTTTTGGTTCCATTCTGGTCACCTGGTATGGTCTGGATGCATTGGGTGGTTGGAGTGAATTAAAACGGATTGCCGGTTCGGAAATGTTTAACCTTTGGAAACCCATCGTGCCGGAAGGCATCGAGGCAACCTGGGCACCTGTAAAAACCGATACCCAGATGGCCTGGTATTTCAATAGCAATTACCCCTGGTTAAGCATGTTATTCTGTGCACCGATTATTGGTCTTTGGTATTGGTGCACCGATCAATATATCGTTCAGCGTACACTGGCAGCTGCCAATCTCACAGAAGCAAGGCGAGGTACCATTGCGGCTGCATTTTTAAAACTATTGCCCGTATTTATATTTATTATTCCCGGTATTATTTGTTTTGCCCTCGCAACCAGTGGAAAAGTGGAATCGATCAGTAATGTTTTGCTGGATGAAAATGGTCAGGTTATTACGCAAAATGCCCAGCAGGCGTTTCCGCTGCTTGTGGCTACTATTTTACCCTCAGGAATACGCGGTCTGGTTGTTGCCGGATTACTGGCTGCCCTGATGAGCTCACTGGCAGGAGTTTTTAATGCTTCCTCCACCCTGTTTACAATGGATTTCTATTCAAAATTCCGGCCAAATGCTTCTGAAAAATCATTGGTGCGCATTGGGAGGATTGCCACCGCTGGCATGGTTATTATTGGATTATTGTGGATTCCTGTCATCCAGGGTAGCCGGGGTCTATATGATTATTTACAGGGAGTTCAAAGTTATCTGGCACCGCCAATCTTTGTTGTATTCTTTTTTGGTGTTTTTATGAAACGTCTGAATGCAAAAGGAGCCTTATGGGCTCTCGGTGTCGGATTTGTTATGGGTTTGTTCAGGTTGGCAGTAGATACACCGGTCGCTTTGTCCGGCCTGGCCTATGAACCAAACACCTTTTTATGGATAGTAAACAGCATATTCTTTCAATACTACAGTATCCTGATACTTTTGGTTAGTGCCGCCGTGATGATAGGAGTAAGTTATTCAAGTGAACCACCACCATATGCCCAGATTCAGGGACTCACTTTTGGGACTTTAAGTCAGGATGACCGGGATGCAAATAAAGCGAGTTATACAAAAATAGATATTATCGCCTCCGCTTTGGTGTTAGTCCTGATCATTGCAGCTTATGTTTATTTCAGTGGATGATCCTTATCTCCGGGGGATGGAAGGAATCGTACATCTGAATGGTGTCACCCTAATATTCTTAGGTAACTGCAATTAAAAAATTGCTAAAAAAATAATTTCAAAAAGTGAATATCAATCTTCTCCAATTCGAACTCTGGTTTGTTTCTGGCAGTCAACATTTATATGGACCGGATATTCTGCGAAAAGTGAAAGAGAATGCATCGCTTATTGCTAGTCATTTAAGTGCGGAGAAAAATATTCCAGTCGAAATCCGATTTAAAGATGTGCTGACCACCCCGGATGAAATCATCAAATTGATTCGGGAAGCGAATAATGCCGACAACTGTATTGGTTTAATAGCCTGGATGCACACTTTTTCACCGGCAAAAATGTGGATAGGTGGTTTGAAGATTTTGGCAAAACCCCTGTTGCATTTTCATACCCAATTTAATCAGGATATTCCCTGGAATTCGATCGATATGGATTTTATGAATTTAAATCAATCGGCTCACGGTGACCGGGAATTTGGCTTTATCAGTACCCGGATGAAGATCTCCAGAAAAGTCATCGTTGGGCATTGGAAAAATGCGAGCATTCTGGAACAAATCGGTTCCTGGTCTCGGGTCGCATTGGCCTGGGCGGATAGTCAACAGATGAAAGTTGCACGGTTTGGTGACAACATGAGGGAAGTTGCAGTGACGGAGGGAGATAAAGTGGAGGCTCAGATTAAATTTGGCTACACCGTTAATGGATATGGTTTAGGAGACCTGATTGAGAAAATCAATACCGTCACAAAAAATCAGATCGATAATTTAACTTCTGAATATGAGCATTTGTACGATTTGGCACCTGCTCTGTTAAAAAAAGGTGACAAACGGGCATCACTGGATGAGGCAGCCCGTATCGAACTGGGCTTACGATTTTTTCTTGAGGAAGGTGGTTTTTCTGCATTTACCGACACGTTTGAGAATCTTCATGGTCTGGACCAACTACCCGGATTGGCAGTGCAGCGACTCATGGCGGATGGCTATGGATTCGGTGCAGAAGGCGACTGGAAAACAGCCGCCCTGGTCCGTACTATGAAAGTGATGGCATATGGATTGCCAGGTGGAAATTCATTTATGGAGGACTACACCTATCATTTTCAACCCAATAATATGCAGGTACTTGGAGCCCATATGCTGGAAATTTGTCCTTCGATTACTGACAAAGTACCTACTTGTGAAATTCATCCATTAGGAATTGGTGGTAAAAAAGATCCGGTACGTCTGGTATTTGATGGCCAGGCTGGTCCGGCGCTTAACGCCTCTATGATTGATATGGGTAATCGCTTTCGACTTTTGATCAACACGGTAACCGTTCTGGCTCCGGAAAGTAAAGTACCAAAACTACCAGTAGCCAGAGTGTTGTGGAAGCCTCACCCGGATTTACCAACTGCCGCTTCCGCCTGGATATTGGCAGGAGGTGCCCATCACACCTGCTATAGTCAGAACTTATCGGTGGAACAGATGGAAGATTTCGCTGAAATAGCCGGTATCGAATGTCTGGTGATTGATGAGGATACCACCCTTCGATGTTTCCGGCAGGATTTGAGAACCAACGAAGTCTACTATCGATCCTGCTAACCTTAGCAATTAAGTTTTCTTATAATTTAACTCAGTTCGGGGATCATTGATTTCACGATAAAAATCATTGATATATTTAATAACTGCCCTACGCTCATTACTTGATACTAAATCAAAATTGCGGACATAATCAATAATCGCCTCTTTTTCACTATTAAAGAGTGCTTTCACATCATCCAGGTAAGCGACATTAACCGGAAATCCGAGATAAGTTCTTCTTATCAAAGTTTTGTCCTTAACTTCTGGATGAACGTATGGTGCATTGACTAAGGTTGAAAAATCAAAATCATACGCTACCGGTAGCCATCGTTGCCCGGATTCAGGCTTGATAAATTTGATATTACGTTCTACCAAATGATCCATATCCGTATTACCAATCATGTATTGAAGCATCGCGATGGTCTCAAATTGCATAGCGTCAATACTGTCGGCCGGGGTACCCATACAATTACATAAAGTACCGTTATTATTTTGGGCAAATTCCTTTTCACTTTCCAGAAGTATGGCTTTCTTTTCAATTCTGAAATCTGTGATACTGTCGATATACACTATATTGACTAACTTGGATCGAAGACTTAAAGGAGTTAAAATATTATACAATTGATAGACCATAAATTCCTTTAAAAGAACTAGCTCGCCAGCCTCAATGTCCAGGCAGTGTGTCACAATCTTGTATTTATCCTGCTTAATAAGGTTAAGATTTTCCAGGACCTTTTTATCAAAATCAAACTCTAATGGAGGAAAATCGCAATACCTTCTTCGGGATTTACTTCGAACGGAGACTTTCATCGGAAGCTCCATAACGCTCTGATCTGAGGCCATCACCTTGAGAGTGCATAGGTGTTCTTTTTCCGTCATTTTATTCATCAACAGGCTATCAAGATCAAGTGAGACCTCCATCCGGTCGATTGACATATCATACAGGGTATCAAATAACGTCGATTGTCCCCTTGATTCTTGTGAGAAAACCATCACCTGCATAGAATAAATAAGTAAACAAATAAGATAGAATCTATGCAAAAGGGTTCTATGGCAACAAATTTTCAGATTAGTTGTCCAGTGGGCCACCATCATTGGGTAGTTAAATTTAATAGTAAAAACATCTGTTTGCTGATCGGTATATCCCATGAAAGTAAAACATTTTTATTAAAGCTGCGGTTTTCGACATCCCCGAGAATTAATCGATAGGGAAATATCAGAGCTCTAGGAGGCTGTTGAAATACTCAGTTTGATGCTGAAGCCGTAAATCGTCGCTTTCTGACGCGGCGAAACGAAGGAAGATACCGGGTCGTAACTGACTGAGGATCAACAATGTCAGAAACGACGAGAACGGCTGAATTCCTTTTACAGAAAAAGTGATCTTACAAATATCAGCGCAAGTTGGGTATTTCAACAGCCTCCTAACATACAACAGAGTGAACCAGTATTAAAGACGACTTTTCTGTTCATCAGTTGCATCAGAGACGATATATTTAATAACCTATTTGCTATTTTTAACCAAAATCAGGCATATGAAAAATATATGGATTCCGATATTTACCTGCTTCCTTCTTGTTGCAACCCATAACAGCAAAGGACAGGAGTTGACTGGTAGTAAGGAACGTATCACCATGCATAGTAAGGCGCTGGAAGGGAATTTGATTGGTGACACACCGGTCCGGGAAGTATCCATCTACCTGCCTCCGGGCTATCACACGAATCCTGAAGTTCGTTATCCGGTGCTTTACATGCTACACGGATTTACGGACAGCGATGACAAATGGTTTGGTTTTGAAGACCACTGGATCAATCTCCCTTCCATTGTCGATTCGGCCATACAATCCGGAATAAGCCGTGAAATGATCGTCATCATGCCAAATGCGTATAATAGTTTT
>JBGTCB010000563.1:0-3866 GCA_041748995.1 Saprospiraceae bacterium
TGGGCAAGATCTGTAAATTTTTCAGGTGGAACATCGTAGTCAATCCACTGTTGCATAACATCAGTGTGCGGCATCGGGAAATCATGCTTAAATTCTTTTGCATACACAACGGTCCTTTTCCATTGTCCTGTGTTTTCCCACATCATCAATTCTGACGTTTTTTCTGCTGGCTCTCCATATTTCTTTGTCATAGCCATAACTGCCAATTTAGAGGCATCAGACCAGCCCTTCATTTCATCAGGAACTGTTGCATTGGTTTTTTCGGTGACATTTGTGTCTGCCTTTGTCGCACAGGAATAAAAGGAGGTGGTGGTTACTACAATTACGACAATTGCAATTGCAAGAATGATTGGGCTCTTCATATTATTGAAATTTAACTTGTCACTATTTATTACTGGTAAAACTCTCACTATTTTTAACTAAAAGCATTACACAGTAAAGGAAACTAGTTACATTATTCACACATTGGAGAATTGCGGAATGTAAAAGCGGAGTAACTTTTAAGAAATATTCAAAAAGCCAGGAGTCGACCGTTTACTTTTTACTCAGTCCCCAAGTTCGTGTCATCCGGAAATTCATTTGCTTTTTGACTTTGCCAAAACAAACTCATCATCAGCACCATCGTTCCTCACTCTTTGAATGATCATCGCCCCTACCTTCTTCCCCATCTCCAGGCCTGTTTCATTATCGGAACGGAAATGTATGCCACCATGAAAACGTGATTCCGCTCCATCTTTAGCCCTCTTCATGAAATACGCTCTTTCTGCGGGAAAGAAATACGAATACAGCTCCGACAGAACACCTCCGATCATAGCATGCCCTGACGGGTAACCGGGAAAAGGCGGAGTAAAAAACAAAACCGGACGAAAGGTTGTGTCGTATTGATCCGGGCGCGTACCCCAATAGGCATACTTGGCGTCCCAGCATGCAACAAACCCATCATAAATGCCAATGGATGCAATGGCGTATAAACGGGCAGCCCGTGGTGGATTCAGGTGGAGGTTGTACTCAAATATTTTTGTATGCAGCACCTCATCGGTCTGGCTGGCATAATGAAAAGCATTCGCTGTCGATTGATAAGTCGGTTTAAATTCTTTAAGTTCCTGCATCTCACTGGCAAAGTCGGGTGGGGGTCCGGGCCGGAACTGGCTGCTGCTGTCCAGTACGATGGTTTTACTATGACCCACCATCGGAAACATAGGTTTCCCTTTCCACAAACCGGGCTCATCCGGTACCTTCCCTTCCCACATTGACCCCGGTGTAAAATCCTTGGTATACTCGATTTCCTCTTTGGCAATCCGTGTACCCAATTCAAAGCCTGCCCTGGTATCGCTTGGAAAGGCAACTCCGGCAGCAATCCGCGATGCCATGACCTGTTCTGCCTGAGCATAAACGAACTCTGCTTTGGCAGGAAAGAAGTGAGCAATGATGGTGGCAGCTACCCCTGCTACCACGGAGTGCTCGCAGGGATAAGAAGGACTAGCCGGATCAGGCACATAGGCTTTTATCTTCCAATCCGTTGCAAATGGACGGCGTCGATTAAAAGCATACTTGCTATCCCAGGCTGCAATCGTAGCATCGTAAGTGGCGACACCCAGCAGCATGTAAGCCAGGATACCCTTATAGGTCGTATCTGTCATCCACAATCCGTCCATCATCTGCTGCCAACGGTAACCAGGGGCACCAGCATTCCAGTACATAATTTGTTGCAAGCCGGCAGAATCCAGATTTTCCTGTCGTGCAACTACCTGGGCAATTTCCTTTTTGTAGGACGAGGGGCTTGGTAAACGATAATTCTGAACCGGCTTGATAAACCAGGTTTTCCATAGGCCGGCAGCAGGTTCTGTCTGAGCTTGCAGGAAAACCGGTAGATATAAAATGGTCATGAGTATCAGTAAACTGCTTTTCATAAGTTGTATGTTTTATGCAAGAATATTAAAATCGAAAAACAGAGAAAGCCCCTCGTCAATCAAAAGGGGATTATCGTAAACAAACAACAGTTTATGGTCAACCAAGTGAAATGGCTGGGGATCGGTCAAGGATACAGCCAGAGTATTTATCTATGTTTAGGCACCTCTAAAAACCCCGTTCAATTGTCAACCGCTTATCTACTATAAGCTATTCAAAAATAACCTACGCGATACTTCGTTATCCCTCAGTCACTTAGCTCCAGCTAGGCTCCCTCGCGATGCCTCGTCTCTCTTGGTTCTTTTTTGAATTTGCCTAATTTCAGAGGTTTTTAGAGGTACCCTTTTATGATTGAATTTTTTCGGTAATTTGCCGTTTACAGAATCAATTACCGGATGTCACTTATGAACAAGGGAAAAAATTATCAAAATGGGTCTTCTGACTGACCGATGAAGGTAACTATCAACAAAAAACGGTTTAAATTATATCTCTGGCTTGGGGCCGCATATTTATTGCTCTGGCTGTTTGCCGGACTGTTTAATACGTCTGAAACATTTTTTAGAACAATTGTGAATAATATTTGGCTGGTTAGTTACCTGGTTGTTGTAAATTTTATATTCTTCGAGTATACATTACCTTCAATAAAACTAACCTGGAAGAGAATTCTTGCAACACCGATATTATTATTTGCACATCTTATCCTTTATTCTTTTGGCTTCTATGCCTGGAGGTCTATCGGGATCGGGTTACATATATATTTTGAAGTAAAAGAACATGAATCAATAGAAAGCGGAATTGAGTACCACATGCCATATAGCATTTTATCCGTCTTCTTTTTTGGAATTATAAAATACACTTATGATTACCGAAAATTAAAGGAATCTGCTCAGCAGTTGCGTATTGAAAAACAAGAGGCCGAATTGAATTATCTCAAATCTCAAACGAACCCCCACTTTTTATTCAACACTTTAAATAATATATATTCCCTGGCCAGGGATAAGTCTGATCTGGCCCCGGAATCCATCCTGCAGTTGTCCAAAATATTGCGATACATGCTCTATGAAACCGGTGGAGAGTATATTGCCATAGAACAGGAATTGAAGATAATCAGTGATTACATTGCCCTGGAAAAATTAAGGTACGATGATTCTCTACGCATCAATTTTAATTATGACGTTGAAGATATGAAGCAAGCCCTGCCTCCACTGCTGCTGATTCCTTTAGTGGAAAATGCCTTTAAACATGGCGCATCCGAAACTGTAGCTCATCCCTTTGTAGAAATTCATCTTTCCGTAAAAAACCGGTTTCTGGTTTTTTTAGTAAAAAATTCTGCTGACAAATTTCCCGGCGATCTGACCATACAGGAAAATATCGGTCTTTCTAACCTCAGGCGCCAGCTTGAACTTCTATACACAGATTATAATCTTTCGGTTCAGCAGGATGGATCGCAGTTTAGCGCTGTTTTGAAAATTAATCTGTCCAGCCATGTCTAAGATAAGATGTATTATCATAGAAGATGAGCCATTAGCGGTCAAGATCCTGACTGACTATATTCAGCAGGTACCGTTTCTGGCGATACTGGGTACTTTTAGAGATGCTATTCAGGCAACAGATTTCTTGCGGCACAATACGATCGACCTGATGTTTTTAGACATTCACCTCCCTAAATTAAAAGGAATGGCATTTCTAAAAACCCTGACCCAGCCACCGGCGGTAATTGTTACCACTGCCTATCATCAATATGCTGTAGAAGGTTTTAATCTAAATGTGACAGATTATCTTCTAAAACCGTTTGATTTTGAACGATTTTTAACCGCAGTAACAAAAGTAAAAACAGGCCAGACCGAAAAAAATCAACCACTTGAAAAGAAGGAAATTAAAGATTTTATATTTCTGAATGTACAAAAAAAGAAGGTTAAAATTTTGTTCACCGATATTCTTTATATCGAAAGTCAACG
>JBGTCB010000564.1:0-11033 GCA_041748995.1 Saprospiraceae bacterium
TTTGTCATTTCCAAAGCTTCATCCCGGCTTAAAATCTTACCGCTCAATATCAGTTCGGGATACAAATCTAGTCCCGCATCTCTGACAGCCTGCTCGAATCCCCGGAGTCGGTCCCGGTAAAGACTTTGCTTGAGAGAACCACCAAGATGAGCCAATTTGCGACAACCCTGATCAATCAGATGGGTCGTCGCATCATAACCGGCCCTAAAATTATCGATGACCACTTTTTGTCCCACAAAATCGACGGGTACGCGGTCAACAAAAACGACCGGGGTCTTACTTCGATAAAACTGATCAAAGTGAGTATACTCCAGCGTCTCAATGGATAATGAAGTGATCAAGCCGCAGATTCGCATGTCGTACATAGCTTTGGCATTGTCCTTTTCAATAGCCATATTATCGGTGCTTTGCGAAATAATCACATTGTATCCTTTTTCCCGTGCTGCTTCTTCTATCCCGCTAATCAGATCCGAAAAAAATGGTCGATTTATCCAGGATATGAGCACACCGATGGTCTTTGACTGCTGATTGCGCAAATTAACCGCCATCGTATTGGGCCGGTATCCACGTAATTTTGCTAATTTCTTAACCGTCAACCGGGTTTTAGCCCCGATGCTTGGATGATCTTTTAAAGCTCGTGAGATCGTGGATGGTGAGACACCAAGCTCTTTAGCCAGGTCGTGTATAGTGATGTTAACTTTTGCTTTCAAGTTTCTATAAAAACCTCCAAGGTAAGGATAGTCTACCAAAATGAATAATGACAGGAGATTCTAAGTCAAAATATCGTGCACCACTTCACCATGTACATCGGTGAGACGAAACCTTCTCCCCTGATAGCTGAAAGTAAGTTCTTCATGATTGACTCCCATAAGATGCAGAAGGGTGGCCTGAAAATCATGTACATGTACAGGATCCTGTACGATATTGTAACCAAAGTCATCGGTTGTCCCATAACTGAATCCCGGTCTTACACCGGCACCGGCTAACCACATTGTAAAACATCGGGGATGGTGATCCCGGCCATAATTTGTACCGGTGAGTTTACCTTGAGAATAAACCGTTCTTCCAAACTCCCCACCCCAGATGATCAGGGTATCTTCCAGCATACCCCGCTGTTTCAGATCCTGGACCAGGGCAGCAGTTGCCTGATCAGTTTTGTGACATTGGCCGGAAATTCCCGCCGGAAGGTTTAGATGCTGATCCCATCCCTGATGATAGAGCTGCACAAATTTTACGTCCTTTTCAAGCAGTTTTCTGGCTAAAAGACAATTGGCGGCATAAGTCCCCGGATCTCTGCTATCCGGTCCATAAAGGTCATAGACATATTCAGGCTCACCGCTCATATCCAAGACTTCTGGTACCGAAGTCTGCATACGAAAGGCCATTTCATACTGTGCCATCCTGGCCAGGATTTCCGGATCCTGGTACGTATCATACTGTATTCCATTGAGAGACCGGAGATGCCCCAGCATTTCCGCCCGGTCATTCGACGAAAATCCCTCCGGATTCCGCAGGAATAAAACCGGATCTTTTCCGGACCGGAATTGGACACCCTGATGTTCAGTCGGTAAAAACCCATTACCCCATAGTCTGGTGTAGAGAGGTTGGCCTCCGGCATTTTTAGAAACTAAAACAATAAAGGCCGGTAAATTCTCATTGTCAGATCCTAATCCGTAACTCACCCAAGCACCAATGGAAGGACGGCCCGGTAGCATACTGCCGGTCTGAAAAAAGGTGATGGCAGGGTCGTGATTAATGGCGTCTGTATGCATGGAATGAACAAAACAAAGGTCATCGACGATCCGGGCGGTATAGGGCATCAGTTCACTCACCCAGCGACGGCTTTCTCCATATTGTTGAAATTCATAGATAGAAGCCGTCATCGGGAAGGTAGTCTGATTGCCCGACATTCCGGTCAGCCGTTGTCCTTTGCGAATAGAATCCGGCAGGTCCTGACCATGAAATTCCCTTAAAAGAGGTTTGTAATCAAATAGATCCAACTGAGATGGACCACCACTCTGAAACAGATACACCACCCGTTTTACTTTTGGATTCTTCAGGTGCAGACGAACACCTCCCATCTGACCGCCATGATCCGGCACTGAGGCAGTGTTTCCTGCCAAACTGCTAAAGGCAATTGCACCCAGTCCCATGGAGGTTCTTGTCAGGAATTCCCTCCTGCCCAATTGTTGGCCATGCTTTAGAAAATCATTTTCCATCTCTATCTCTTAGTGATAAATTGATCCGAATTAATAATGGTACTGGCAACGACAGCGTAGGCCGCCATTTCAGGATGAACATCCTGCGGTTTGTGGTTGGAAAACCATGCATACATACTTTCGGGGTTCTTTCTGATGGCTGCCAGCTTCTGCTCAAATATTTCTGTCATGATCTCCAATTCACCTTCTTTTGGATGTCGACCGGTTAACCTTCGATAGTAGGGAACGATTTCTCCTGTTAAATACATTTGTCTGCCGATTTCTCCGGCTGCCTCTACAAAAAGGGGATCATTCATTAAAACCAGGGCCTGCAATGGAGTATTGGTCTGTTGCCGGCGAGTAGTACATTCGCTACGTTCCGGAGCATCAAAACTGCTTTGTGCCGGATGGGGGACGGAGCGTTTCCAAACTGTGTACAAACTGCGGCGATAGAGGTCCTCCCCTGCACTTTGAACATAGTTGGCTCCGTTAACCCGCCACAATCCCTCAGGTTGATAGGGGTATACTGAAGGTCCTCCTATTTTTCTATTCAGAAGGTCACTGGCCGCCAAAACCTGATCGCGGATCATTTCAGCAGATAATCTTTTAGCCGGTCCTCTGGATAAATAAATATTTTCGGGATCTCCTTGCCTTTCTTCTATAGTGCATATTGAGCTCTGCCGGTACGTTTGTGAGGTGACCAACAATTTAATCAAACCTTTAATATCCCATCCGCTCTCCTGGAAATACACGGCTAAAAAGTCAAGAATTTCCGGATGATCCGGTGGTGTCCCCTGATTTCCAAAATCTTCCGAAGTCTTAACCAATCCTCTGCCAAACAACTGTTGCCAGATACGATTGACCATGACCCGGGCCGTCAGCGGATGGTCAGGATGCATGAGCCAGTTAGCCAGATCCAATCTGGTTGGCTGAGAAAGGGTGGAGTCAAAAGCAAGGATAGCCCTGGGTGTCGATGGATATACCATCTCTTTGTAGCTGTCGTATTGTCCCCGGTCCAGCACATAAGCTGTCCGGGGTTGCTTCATTTCCCGGTAGATCATCAGCTCATTGATAGTATCGGTTATTTGACATAGGTCTTTCCGCTTTTTCTGAAGTTCTTCCGCTATATCTTTTATCTGCGGATGATTTTGAAAAAAATACCCGCGCAACAGTTGTTTCTCATTTGGATCTAAATCACCAGGTTTTTTTGTGAAAGTAAAATTCAATTCTTTCCTGGTTGCTATGGCTTTGACTTCAAATTCGGAGAGTAGACGATCGTACACTAAAATATTATCGACCACTGCACCTCCCGTACCCTTTCCCCGCCAGCGGGCACCGACCTGTACTCCTACTTCTTTCTGATCAGGAAAATTAAAGAACAGACTTTTATAAAGATGATCGTTTTCTCTGTAAGAAGGCAACAGTGCACCGTTCAGGAAGACCTGGAGACCATCCGCTTTGCCCGATCCATCATAAGTCAACATTAATTGAATCCACTCATTAAGGGGAAGACCCTCATCGGTATATTTGATAATGGCATTATCCGGGGCAGTATGCGCCATCAGCAACTCCAACCTCCCATCTTTAAGGGCAAGATGAAATCCCCGAAAATTGTAGAGCACCGCTCCGATTCCTTTATGTAAAATCACTCCATCCCTCAGGCCTTCGGGTAATTTAATATGTAGGCCGACAGAAAAAGGGTGGTACCGGTCAAAAGCTCCTACACCTCCCAGGTCGAGCCAGGAATCTCCATTCAACAACAATCCCTGACCTTCTAAACCGGGTACAAACTCCGGTTTTTCATCGTTGGAGTTCATTTGATCCATTTTGCCTTTTATGGCTGGATTGGCGGTGTTCACCAGATTTCCATTGAGCAAATACCGGCCGGATGATTTCTCTGGAACATCGGTAATTTTTATTTGAGAATAGAGTCCACGTGATATCCAGGTTTCATACTCATGCAATTTCTGCTCCGTCACTTTCTCTTTTCTGTCTTCCAATCCTTTAATTGTTTTCTCCAGTCGCTGAATGACCGAATCTTCCATTTCACTGGTAAGCAACATGGTGGGTACCGGCATCGCGTCATTAAAGGAGATTTGGCCTGCTTCATTGACATTATTAAAAAAACTGAATAATTGAAAATACTCCTTTTGAGATATCGGATCAAATTTGTGGTCATGACATTTGGCACAGGCCATCGTCATTCCCATAAAAGCCGTTCCTAAGGTATTAGTCCGGTCAGCAACATATTCCACCCGAAATTCTTCCGGTATAATACCTCCTTCCATATTCTGAGGGTGCAGTCTTAGAAAAGTGGTTGCAATTTTGGCATCACGTCCACCATCAGGCAAAAGGTCTCCGGCTAATTGCATTCGAACGAACTGATCATAGGGCATATTTTCATTAAAACTTCTGATCACCCAATCACGCCAGGGAGAAACATCCCGGAAGCGGTCTACCGTATACCCATGGGTATCGGCATAGCGGGCCACATCCATCCAGTCCGTAGCCATGCGTTCACCATAATGCGGTGAACCCAGTAGCCGGTCAACCTGCTTTTCATAGGCCTCCGATACTCCATCATTAAGAAATGCATCTATTTCCTCCAATGAGGGTGGCAGTCCGGTCAGATCAAAAGATAATCGCCTCAGTATCGTTTCCCGGTCAGCTTCGTTCTTAGAAACAAGTCCAACATCACGTAGTTTTCGGGAGATGAAGTAATCAACCGGATGTACATCTTCCGGTAAATCTGCTTTTACAGGTTTGATAAAAGACCAATGTTTCCTGTATTCTGCTCCCTGTTCAATCCATTTGACCAGGGTGGCCCTTTCCAGTGGGTTGAGAGTCAGCTTCGAATCAGGGGGAGGCATCATGAGTTCGGGATCGGTCGACAGAATACGGGCTATCATTTCACTGGATCCCGGTTTACCCGCGACTATTGCCCTCTTATCCGGATGTTCGGGCAAGAATCCTTTGGCTATGTTTTCAAGGTCTAAACGTAGACCAGCTTCCAGCTTTCCCTGGTCCGGACCATGGCAGGGAAAACAACGATCGGAGAGAATCGGCCGGATATGTTTATTGAAGTCAATGGTCACCCCGACTTGATTATAAGCCTGCAAAACTTCCGGTGGCAATGACTGATCGCAGGAAGTCAGACAGGAAAAACAAAGTATAGTCAGAAGAAATCTTATCAAATCACCCATATCATAGTGAACCTGACTCTTTGCAGAGTAAGCCTAAAATACAAATTATTATCTTGGCCAAAATTGAAACCACACCACCAAAATTAGAAAAACAAGAGTCATGGAGTATGAGAATCTGATCGTTGAAATAAATGAAGGGATTGTACTGGTTACTTTAAACCGGCCAAAATCACTTAATGCCATTAATGCTGCCATGATGGAAGAACTGCGCTTTCTGTTTTTAGAAGATCTGACCCATAAACCAGCAATCAGGGGAGTTATCATCACGGGAGCTGGAAATAAGGCCTTTGCCGCCGGTGCGGATATCACGGAATTTTTGCAATTTAACCGCGATAATATTGAACCCTTTATACGTAAGGGTCATATTACCTTCAATGCCATTGAGCAATTCCACAAACCGGTTATAGCAGCTATTGATGGGTATGCTTTAGGTGGGGGTTGTGAACTAACCCTCGCTTGTCACCTTCGGATAGCAACAACCAACTCACAATTTAGCCAACCGGAAGTTAAGCTGGGAATTATACCGGGATATGGTGGCACTCAGCGATTGGTACAATTGATCGGTAAAGGCAAAGCCCTGGAATTTTTGATGACTGGTGATATGATCCCTGCTCAAACCGCATTGGAACTGGGTTTGATAAATTATTTAGTTAATCCCGGAGATGAAATTAAAAAAGCGGTTGAATTGATTGACAAAATACAAACCAGAGCACCCCTGGCGATAACGAGCATTATCGAAACTGTCAATGCCTTTTTTGACAAATCACAGGATGGCTTTGAAATGGAAATCAAGGGATTTTGTGACTTATCTGCTACCGATGATTTTAAAGAAGGATCAGCGGCTTTTCTGGAAAAAAGAAAAGCAAAATTTGTAGGAAAATGAATTCCGGTTGCGATTTAAGCAATTAGGAGATAAAAGCGCAGCGCTTTATTCTAAAATACAAGGACCCATTTCCACTTCCAAGGTGGCCCCGGCCTCAACCGTAAATCCTTCTCCCTCTCACTAATGTTTTCGGACTGTCCTGGTTGTGGTCTTTCGTACTTTCTTAGTTCCTGAGTCGGTCATCCTGACCCCAGTGGTTTTGTTTTTTGCCCTTATTTTGGTTTCACCGGTTTTGTTTGCACCAACCTTCGTCGTGGATTTTTTTCCCAGCGTATTACCTCCCTCCGGATTTCGTTTTACAACTTTCGTTTCGGTCTTCTGAATGCGGCCTGGTGATCCATTTTCACCTTTTCTGACTGCAGTAGTCTGATTTTTCCTAATGGTGGTTTTTCCACCACGCGGACCTTCAATCACTGTTGTTTTCTTCGTATTTACTATTCCCTTTTGAGAACGGTAAGCAGTAACCTTTGTATTGTAATGACGATGTACGGCCACAGATGTCGTGCGCCGGGGTACATACAAATGATGTGCTCTTCCAACCCGGTGAATGTCAACCGGGTGATAATGTAAATGATACCGGGGTCGGAGTCCTACAAGCCGATGATATGGTTTAACTTTCCAGGGACTCCACCATCGTGGGTAGGACATCCATCGCCACGGTGAAACCCAGCGGACATACGCAGGCGTGTATAAATAATGAACTCCTGGCCAAAACCAGACATTGACGATTAATCGACTTTGAATCTAAGACCACATCTGAATCCAAAGGTTTAATTGAATCTAATTTTCTATTTCAGTCACCAAATACAAAGGAGATCTTTTATTTGGGATTCTGTTGTACAAGTGTACCCTTCGATGAGTCAAGATGACATACGTCGGTCTGGAAATGCCTCTAAAACTGTTCGGCCAAAACCATCCATCGGGTGGTTTTATCATCTATCTCTTCAACCAACCTTCCTATTTCTTTCGAATACTCACTAATTTCCTGATAGCTTACGGACGGTTGGGAAAGTTTGACTTCCAGAAGACTTTTAGACTCTTCTAATTTTTCGATTTCACGTTCGAGCTTCCTTAATTCGTTTTTATCCTTATTGGATGGTTTATTAAGCTCCTTTTTCAAAGTAGGTGGAGGATTGACGATATTGCTGGCTTGCAGACTCAATTTTTCCAAACGATATTCCGTATAGGTACTATTGTGATCTTTCACAGTGCCATCACCTTCGAAGATAAACAGGTGATCAACAAGTTTATCCATAAAATAACGATCATGAGAAACCAGAACCAAACATCCCGGGAAATTGACAAGAAATTCCTCCAGTTTATTCAACGTCAGGAGATCAAGGTCATTGGTGGGTTCATCGAGAATTAGAAAGTTTGGATTTTTTATGAGTACGGTCATCAGATGTAATCTCCGTTTCTCACCACCACTAAGTTTTGCTATTGGTTTGTACTGCATTTCCGGAGGAAACATGAAATGCTGCAAGAATTGACTGGCAGAGAGTTTCACTCCATTAGACAATGTGATATATTCAGCAATAGCTTTAATAAAATCGATAATTCTCTCTTCCTCTCTAAATTCAATCCCCGATTGGGTATAATGTCCAAAGACAATAGTATCTCCCGTATTTATCTGGCCTGCATCCGGTTTTAGATGTCCCACCAATAAATTAAGAAATGTAGTCTTTCCGGATCCATTGGGACCAACGATACCAACTCTGTCTCCCTTCTTAAAAGTGTAGGTAAAATTTCTAATCAGGTAATTTTGATCAAAGCTCTTGCTAATATTCTTTATTTCCAGGATTTTACCTCCAACCCGGTTCATCTTGACCGAGAGACTTATAGCAGGATTCACATTGCGTGAATTGGCTTTTTCTTCAATATCATAAAATGCGTCGATCCGGGATTTTGCCTTTGTGGTTCTAGCCTGTGGCGTTCTTCTCATCCATTCTAGTTCCTGTTTTAACAGACTTCCGGCTTTATCAACTTCCCGATCAAATGTAGCCTCTCTTTCAGCCTTCTTTTCCAAAAAGTAAGCATAATTACCCTGATGGCGATAAAGCTTTCCATTGTGGAGTTCCAGTATCTGGTTGCAGATGCGGTCAAGGAAGTAGCGATCATGGGTGACCATCATCAAGGTTATATTGGAAGCAGCCAGATAGTTTTCCAACCATTCAATCATTTCGATGTCAAGGTGATTGGTTGGTTCATCCAGGATTATAAGATCGGGGAGTGCAGATAAGGTAATAGCCAGTGCCACCCGCTTTCTTTGGCCACCAGAAAGCGAGGCCGCATCCTGATCAAGATCGCTTATCTGAAACCTGGTCAAAAAAGCATTCAATTCACGATCATAGTCCCATGCATTTTGAGTCTCCATCCGGGAAGCCAATTTGGACATCTGCTGAATGGCTTTTTCCGATCCATCCTGTTGATTGATGGCCTCATGATAGGACTCAATCAGATCGCGGACAGGTTTATGAGCCATCTCAATGACCTGCCTTATCGTATAACCTTTGGGAAATTCCGGTTCCTGCTCCAAAACCCCCAATGTACTACCATCCTGAAAGTAAAATGAACCAGAGTCAGCTTCTTCCTTACCTGCGAGGATTTTAATCAAGCTGGACTTTCCGCTTCCATTATTGGCGATCAGACCAATCTTTTCACCTTTATAGATGCCAAAGGTCAAATCGCTAAATAGAGGCTGTTCCGGGTAGTTTTTTGAAAGCTTTTCAACTGACAAATAAATCATTCCCCAAATATATGCTTAATCTTATCAGCACAAGGCCATTTCTGACAATGCAACCGAATACATTAAAGACTGGAAAACCAAGCCTTCACTCCGGAGGCAAGGTAATCATCGGTTTATAAACTGGCCAATCTCCCGATCCTTCTTAATATTGTTCCATGCCATTTTCAAGGTAGATTCGAGTTGATTGTATTCGAGCCGGAGTTTTCCGGACTGATGATATTTGACCAGTTGCATAATTGGATAAAATGTAAATGATAAAAGCATTTCATTGGGTAAGTCTTTTATCATTTTGTTTTGTTTACCCCGATCGAATAGATTAAATAAGGGGTCGAAATAATTTTGCAATTCCGATTTATCTATCTTCTGCAGGAGTGGCGAGTTCGCATATTGCTCCAGAAAAATGAAATGTTCCGGCTTCCTTAAAAAATACTGGTAGGCTTTGCGAAGCAGGATCACAAAACTTTCATCAAGGGGTAAAAAACTCTCATATCCCGTAAAAATACTTTTACTTGCTTCCCGTTGAATCCGTAAGTATAGTTGTTTAAGAAGATCTTCCTTATTCTTAAAATAGATGTAAATGGTAGCCGGAGAAACGTTGGCTTGCCTGGCTATAAGGGACATCGAAGTGTCTGCCAAACCTCTTCGATTAATCAGATCGATCGATGCGGCACAAATTGCCTCTTCTTTTTTTTGATCTCTTGATCTCATGCTATACCATTTTTAGTGAACAGATATTCTTTTAACTCAAGACCTGTGCCACAATACCGGATAAAGCCATCATGGCTTAACCTGCGATGGTCTGAAAAGACAATCTATTGTTTTTTCATTCATATGGATAAGAAACAGCATCCATCATCGCAACATTATCAAGATTTTACATTTAAAGTATGCTGTCACATGTGTTAAGTTCGATAAATGTTAAAGTTGGAGATTAAATGAAACTTTCTAACTGAATGATCATTCTGTCAGAAGCTTGCCCAGGAACTGCTAATATATATGTCATTCTGAAACCGTAAATCACCTCCTCTTGCAAGGTGAGACGAAGAAAGCTAGTTGAAGATGTGATTGCCTGCGGAAACAAAGCAAGGGAGAACGGCTGCGAGTTTTTACAAGAAAAATCTGACGATATTACCAGTTCGGAATTTCAATAGCCTCCCAGAGTATGAATCAGATTGTGTAATCTTTATTCAATGCCATCGATGAGACTTTCCCATTCCTTTTCTGCCAGTGAAAGAGCTTCCTTTAACTGTTTATAACTGGAGGTTTTTTCGGCAAATTCTGGTGACTGAAAAAAATGATCCTGGCTCATCATATGCTCCATTCCCAGAATTTCCTGTTCCAGATTGAAAATCTTCTTCTCGACTGATTGAACCTTTCTCTGCAGGATTTTCTTTTCTTCCTGGCCAAGTGGTGGTTTTTCATTTCCATTTTCTACCTCAATCGTTTCCGTTGTTTTAAACAACGCAACCTGGCGCATATCATCCATAGCTCTCTTTTCCAAAAAGTAATTTACGTCACCCAGGTAAGTATACATTTTCTGATCCCGCAATTCGAGGGTTTTGGTCGTCATTTCAGCCAGAAAATCGCGATCATGGGAAATCACCACGAGTGTTCCTTCATAGTCCATCAGAGCATTTTTCAATACTTCTTTTGAAGCAAGATCGAGGTGATTGGTCGGTTCATCCAACACCAGGAGGTTAATTGGTTGCATCAGCAAGTGAGCAAATGCCAGTCGTGCCCTTTCCCCACCGGAAAGTATTCGTATTTTCTTCTCAACATCTTCACCACTAAACATGAAAGCTCCTAAGAGAGATCGAACTCTTGTGCGCATGCCTTCAGGAGCTCTGAGTTCCATAAACTCCAGAATAGTGGCCTGGTCATCCAAGAGATCTGATTGATTTTGGGCATAATAACCCACCGATATTTGAGTCCCGTATTCAATATACCCCCTGGTTGGATCAAGTTTCTTTAAGAGAATGCGGGAAAGGGTGGTCTTTCCCTGA
>JBGTCB010000565.1:0-5766 GCA_041748995.1 Saprospiraceae bacterium
TGATAGACCTTACTCATTGCATAGACACCAATCCGGTTTCCTATAAATGCAGGTGTATCCTTACAAAGTACTGTGGATTTGCCTAAAAAACGATCTCCAAAATGCATGAAGAATTCAGTGACCTCCGGCTTTGTATGAACAGTAGGTATAATCTCCAGCAGTTGGAGATAACGTGGTGGATTAAAAAAGTGAGTTCCGCAGAAGTGTTGTTTAAAATCATCACTGCGTCCTTTGGCCATCAGAGAAATGGGAATGCCGGAAGTATTCGAAGAAACCAGGGTGCCTGGCTTCCTAAGACGATCGACCTTCTCAAAAATTTGATTTTTTATATCTAATCGCTCAATCACGACTTCAATCACCCAATCACTTTCACTGATTTTCGTCAGATCATCATCAAAGTTTCCGGTGGAGATCCTTCTGACGTAAGAGGGTTTAAAGAGCGGGGAGGGCTTGCTTTTAACGGCAATAGCCAGAGATTCATTGACTAAACGATCCCTGGCGGATTTTTTAGTCTTCTCTTCTTCCGAAAGGTCAAATGGTACTATATCAAGCAACAGGACCTCCAATCCAATATTGGCAAGGTGGCAGGCAATCCCGGATCCCATAATGCCGGAACCCAACACCGCAACTTTTTTAATATGTCTCATATATAAAGAAAAATGTCATTTGACCCAAAGTTAGATTATTTGATTTATATATAACCTATAGGCTTTTAATACATATAAATTAACCTAACAATCAGTCAAATAGAAGGTCCGTGAATATATTTCAAGGCTGATCAGGATACATTTGTGAAAAAATCCTGTATAAAATAATAATAAAAAGAGCATCAAAAGCATTACTAGAGCAGATTTCTGGCAAAGTATCGTTATAAACTTACCTTTTTTTTACATAAAGATTTACTGTAATTTATAATTGGCAAGAATATTGCTATTTACTTATTATAATTTTTTATAATATAAAAGACACTTCATGAGTATGCGTTTATTATTGTTACAAGCTGCTACTGACTTGGAGCCCGAGGTCGAAACTCAGAGTTTTTTTGATTTGATCGCAATGGGCGGCCCTATTGGTATCGTGATCGTAGCTGTTTTAATACTCTTATCCATTATTGCTTTTTACATTTTTATCGAACGATGGTTGACCATCCAGAAAGCTGGGCAAGTTGATCAGAATTTTATGAATAATATTCGGGCTAGCGTTCAGTCGGGCAACATTCATTCTGCCCGGGCTTTATGTCAGAATACCGATAGTCCTTCATCCAGAATGATTGAGAAGGGATTGCAGCGGATTGGTAAACCGTTGCGTGATATTGACACGGCGATCGAAAATGTCGGAAATCTGGAACTCTTTAAACTGGAGAAGAACTTATCCACTTTAGCAAGCATCGCCGGTGCTGCACCGATGATCGGTTTCTTCGGAACCGTGACCGGGATGATTCTGGCATTCTATACAATGGCTACAGAGCAGAATGTCACTCCTGATGTCCTGGCTGCTGGTATCTATCAGGCCTTGATTACCACTGCATTTGGTTTGTTTATCGGTATCCTGGCTTTTGTAGGGTATAATATACTGGTATCAAACGTCGATAAGGTAGTTTATAAAATGGAAGCTACCACCATGGAGTTCATGGATCTCTTGCAGGAGCCAGCATCCTGATTAATGTAATATGTTTTTATAAATTCCTTTGAGGTATGGGTTTAAAGAAAAGAAATAAAGTGAGTGCGGAATTTAGTATGTCTTCTCTTACGGACATTATTTTTCTGCTTTTGATCTTTTTCATGCTCACTTCCACCTTAGTCAGTCAAAACGCTCTTAACCTGAAATTACCCAGTTCTTCATCGAAAACCGTTGCCCCTCAGTCCATGGCTGTTTCGATTGAGAAGGAAGGGCGATATTATTTCAACGGGAAGAGGATGAGTATTGGAGATGTGGAAAAAAGCATGAGAAGTTCCATGCGATCGGCGGGTAATAAGGAAAATTTGACAGTGAGTATTTTTTCTGAAAGAGGAACACCGATCGAACATGTGGTTCAGGTGATGGAACTCGCCAACCGTTTGAAGTTACAGGCAATTCTGGCGACAGAACCTGTTAAATAGGTCATTTTAACAGAATTTTATGTCAGTCTACCCACATTGCATCGTTCTTACTTTTAAATTAGCTTATCATGGAAGAGACCAGAAATGAAAAGAACCGTCGAAAAAGTTGGATAACCAGCTTGACTGTACATGCAGTGTTGCTCCTGCTTGCTCTGATTCCGTTGATGAACTATGAAGTACCTCCCCCTGGTCAGCAGGGAGTCCTGGTCAGTTTTGGAGCACCGGACATGGGAAGTGGAGATGATCGGCCTGATACCCAACAAGAAGAAGAAGTCACACCAGAACCACCTTCGGAAAGTGAAGAGGAAGAGGAAGTTCTCGATGAGCCCGTAGTGGTCGAAACAATTCCTGAAGCAACGCCACCACCGCAACCAGAGACTGCCAAGGATGTGGTTACTAAAGAAGAACCGGATCTGGTAGCTATCCAGAAGAAAAAGGCTGAAGAGGAAGCCCGAAAAAGAGAGGAGGACTCCGAGCGTCAAAAAAGGGTAGAAGAAGCGAAGAAGAAAGCAGAGGCAGAGGCAGAAGCAAAACGCAAGGCGGATGAAGAGGCCAAGAAGAAAGCTGAATATGAAGCTGCAAAAAAGCAATTTGGCGATAGCTTTGGTGGTGGTAAAGGCAAAACTGATAAACCTGGCAACCAGGGAGATCCCAATGGTGATCCGGATGCAAAAAAATTGGAAGGCATCAGCACCGGATCTGGAATGGTGGGTGGAGGCCTGGGTGACCGTGGAGTGGTCTATGAACCAAAAATCAGTGATAATTCACAAAAGACGGGCACAGTAGTGGTTCGAGTCTGTGTCGACCGAAATGGAGAGGTCGTAAGTGCCGATTATACCCAAAAAGGGTCAACAACGGCAGATAGTGAGTTACGACAGATCGCCATTAATAGTTCAAAGAAATTTAAATTTTCCAAAAGTTCCGTTGAAAAGCAATGTGGCACCATCACCATTGATTTTAAAGTGCGGTAACATCTGTCTTTTTGAGGGCACCACTATCAACCCCGTTCATGGCAAAAACAATTTCTTCGAAAATTTATTCAATAACTGCTTCGCCTTACTTCGTTGATCGTCAGTCAGATAGCTACGGCTATCTTTCTTCCTCCAGCCTTGTCTGGCTTTGCTTCTTATTAAATTTTTACTCATTCAGAGGTAAATAGAGGTGCCCTAAGAATAATATTTTGGGATTTCCCTCATTTTTGAGGTATGAATTATCAGGAATGTCTTGACTTCCTTTATAGTCAATTGCCCATGTATCAGCGTGATGGCAGTTCGGCTTTTAAGAAAGATCTCACCAATACCATCACTCTTTGCCAGAATTTAAACAATCCACAGGACGAATTCAGGTCAATCCACGTAGCAGGGACCAATGGCAAAGGTTCTGTTTGTTATTTGATAGCTGCCATGCTACAAGCTGAAGGGTATCACGTGGGGGTGTATACCTCTCCTCATTACTTTGACTTCAGGGAACGAATCAGGATCGATGGCAAGTTCATCACTTCAGATGCAGTATTAGATTTCATGCATCGGATCATGCCGGTTCTGCAGAAGATTCAACCTTCCTTTTTTGAACTGACGGTTGCAATGGCCTTTGATTATTTTGCCCGTCAGAAGGTAGATTTTGCCGTTATCGAGACCGGATTGGGTGGCCGGCTGGATTCAACGAATATCGTAAATCCAATGATTTCTGTGATCACAAACATTAGTCTGGATCACCAGTCGATGTTAGGTGATACCCTATCGCAAATTGCCGGTGAGAAAGCAGGAATTATTAAACGAGGGGTTCCGGTCGTCATTGGGGAAAGAGATCTACAAACCGAACCTGTATTCGAAAGTATTGCAAAAGACCGTCAGGCAACATTGGTTTATGCACAAGAGCAGGTGACTCTAAAAGAGGTATCGTATCACCACGATCATTTTAGAGCCATTGTCGAGACGGATGGGATTTGGGCTGGGCTACAGATCTAGGTAGGTCTCATGGGTCATTATCAGATCCTAAATGTTGCGACAGCACTAACAACTATGAAATTACTTTGTTCAACTTCCGGGTTATGCATTTCGGAAAAGTCTATGCTGTCAGGCCTTGCAGAAATTGTGCAGCTTACAGGTATACAGGGACGTTGGCAGAAACTCAGGGAGGCACCACTGGTTATTGCTGATAGTGGGCATAATTTCGCAGGGCTCGATTTGGCTATGAATCAATTAAAACACCTGAATCCTCGAACACTTAGGATTGTTTTCGGAGTTAGCAGGGATAAAGACTATCGCACCATGCTTACATTGCTACCAGTTGATGCAATTTACTATTGGTCTGCAGCGGCGTTACCCCGGTCCTTAAATCCTTTGGATCTGCAAACTGAAGCCTCGAGGTTTCAACTGAAAGGCATGCACTTTACATCGGTTAAAGATGCCGTGCTTGCTGCAATCAACGAAGCTGATGACGAGGATGTTATTTTTATCGGAGGAAGCTCTTTTGTCGTAGGCGAAGCACTTACTTTATCATTTTAACTGATACTTGTTCTTCAGTAAGATCTCGAATATATTATTTGGCAGGTATCGCTTCAGTGAGCTACCGAATTTTTGAAATGGACTGGCAACGACATATTTTGATTGTAGTTTTCGCTTACTGATCAATTTATCGACCAATATTGCCACCATTTCCGGATCGATTCCCTGGTTTACCTCCAAATCGACCCTCTTTTCAATATAGGATAACTCCGGATGATAGTGTGAGTCTGGTGGAACATGAGAAACCCGGTTTGATCTCAAATCAGTTCGAATGTGCCCGGGCTGCACGCTGCAAACCTGGATGTTAAACCGGGCAATTTCGGTACGCAGCGATTCGGTCAGTCCTTCTACAGCAAATTTACTGGCACAGTAGATTGACCGGAATGGAAGTCCCATAAGCCCCGCTATGCTGCTGATATTGATTATTTTTCCGGATCGTTGCTCTCGCATATAGGGTAATACCGCCTGAGTTAGCCGTATCACACCACCCAGATTGGTGTCGAGCACCTTTCGAATATTGAGTTCTGGGGCTTCTTCCAATGAGCTGATCATTCCGATGCCCGCGTTGTTGATCAATATATCAATATGATTTTCCGCTTTCAGGAGCTCCATTACTGCCCTATCCACATCCGACTGGTTGTTTACATCCATTAGTAGCCATTGAAATCCAGGAGATTCTAGTTGCTTTTTGCGACTGGTACCATAGACCTTGTGACCCTTTGCAGATAATTTTGCTGCAATGCAGCGACCGATACCACCGGAGGCTCCAGTTACAAGAATAACTAATGGGTTGACTTCCTTTATCATACCTTCTTTTCTTGAAGCAAGATAAGACTGTTTCCACCAACTTCCAATCCTGCGGAAGTACCCTGTGTTCTGATTTCCTGGCCGTCCAGATTCAATACTACCCGATGGGTAGCCTGAATGCTTTCATTTACTTTTCCTGTCATTGAGCCTTTCCGGGGTGATATTAAGTCTGTTCCCTCAACCTGTCGGGCCGTGATCGTTAGACGATCTGCCCGGTCCCAGAAGACCATTTCAACCACATCTTCTTTAAGATCCAGATGGACTTTAGCCCGGGAATAGGTTGTGAAGATTTTGATTCTCTCTTTGTAATAAACCATGGCCAGAAATCCGATAAAATAACTTCCGAGCCACGG
>JBGTCB010000566.1:0-5143 GCA_041748995.1 Saprospiraceae bacterium
CATCGTTAAAACAGGTTGATCTTTAAATTGACTTCCGGCAGTAGACAAAACATTTTGTTCGGCACAAATACAAAGTCCGTAACTGGCATTTTCCTGATTGGTACCGATCAAAATCTCGCCATTGTGAAGCATCACACAAGCAGAGACCTCAAACCCGGAATAAGGAGCATAGGCCTGGTCCAAAGATTTTTTCGCGATTTCCAGAAGGGCCCGATCATCTGGATCAAGATCGGAAACATGATCAAATACCTGATATTTTATTTCGACTGATTTATGCATATGGATAATCCTGTAGCCAATGAATTTACTACAATCCTTCACATTTTGTATCAACCAAAGTTTCCCATTCTTCCTAATCTGGATTGAGCATCTACTTATTACAGAACGTATTTATTAAATAATCCGACCTGAATGCCGGGAATTTTGAAATTTACCGGATACTTGAACAATCAATGTGCAGTCTATGAAATCAATTTTGATTATTGGTGCAGGGAGATCGGCCACTTCTTTAATTGCATATTTGTTGGATCAGGCAGGGAAATACAATTGGCAGGTCGTGGTCGCCGATCAGAATTTCAATCTTGCCAGGGAAAAAGTCGGTGGCCATCCAAAAGGGTCTGCAATAACCCTGGACATTAACAACCTCATTCAAAGAAGGAAATTGATCCACGATGCCGATATTGTCATATCGATGCTGCCTCCGGAATTGCATGATCTGGTGGCTCATGAATGTCTGGATCTGAACAGTCATCTTCTTACCGCATCTTATCTCAGCCCGGAAATGGTTAAGATGCATAAGAAAGCGGAGGATCGTGGTTTATTATTTCTGGTAGAAATGGGCTTGGATCCGGGAATCGATCATATGTCTGCCATGGAAATGATTAATGATATTAAGGATTCCCAGGGAGAGATTGTTTCCTTTAAGTCATTTACCGGAGGTCTGATTAGCAAGGAAAATGATGACAATCCCTGGCATTATAAGATCACCTGGAATCCCCGTAATGTGGTTCTGGCCGGTCGGCAGACTGCCCGGTACCGGCAGGACGGTCTCATAAAGTACCTGCCTTATCAACAACTTTTTCAAAATGCCGGAATCGTCCGGATAAATGACCACGGGCAGTTTGAGATGTACCCTAACCGTGACTCTTTGACTTATGACACCGTCTATGGCCTCCAAAATATTCCAACGATTATACGGGGAACCCTGAGACATCCTGGCTTTTGTGAAGGATGGGCAGCTATGGTGAGGCTGGGATTGACAGACAATGATTTAATGATTGAAAAAGGAGCATTCACGAATTACCGCGAGCTGCTGCATGCTTTTCTACCGGGAGGGGAGGAGAATATAGATCAAAAAATAAAAACCCGTATCGGCAATTGTAGTAATCAGGTAATTGAGCAGATTACCTGGTTATTTGACACGACCCCGGTTCCTGTAAAAGATGCCAGTATGGCAACCCTTTTAGAGGATTTGATTGTAGAGAAATGGTCGCTCAAAGCGGAGGATAAGGACATGGTGGTCATGCATCATGAGGTCGAGTACCGGCAGGATCAAATCAATTGGCGACGTAGTGCCAGTATGATCAAGCATGGTTCGGATAGGCTGAAAACAGCCATGACCGATCTGGTCGGATTACCTCTGGGAATCTGCACAAAATTATTGCTTAACGGTGAGCTTCAAGTAAGAGGTGTTCAACTACCTTTATTAAGAGAGATCTATCAACCGGTTTTAAAAGAACTTTCAGAGCTGGGAATCCTGTTTCGGGATAAGAAAGAAATCATTTGAGTATCCTGAATAAATATTATCAACACGTCCATACCGACGTAGCCGCAGGTTTTCAATTCTTTTCAGTATGCCGGCAGGGGGTGACCTTTGTCATTGCAATTGTACTGGCAAAAAGCAGCTTATCACTTGAAGAAATCGGAATCTATGAGATCTGGATGTATTTGGGTATGATCCTTAGTTTTCTGGGTTTAAGCGGTTTTTTTCAGGCTTTTCTTGCTTTGTATCCGGGCAGAAAACCGGACGACCGCAAACAAATAGTATTTACAACATTTTTATGCATCTGGCTGGTTACGGGTTTTCTCGTGCTCCTGATTTATAGTTTTAAAAAATCATTTTTTAGTTTTTTTCTGGGAGTGGAAGAAATCAGTAACCTGCCCCTGGTGCTGGTTTTTTTATTATTGCATCTGAATGCCATTTTCGCATCTTATATCTTTCTGGCTGAAGGACGACAACGCATATTTATTCCCTATTCTTTTTTCTTTGCGATTGGCTCTGTTCTGGCGGTTTTGCTGCCCCTGATATTTAGCAACGAATTAGCACATTTGCTGCAAAGCCTGCTGGTTTGGTCAATTCTGGAACAGCTTTTTCTATTAGTAGTTATAGGTCGTAATGCAACCTTCAAAATCAACTATGCATTCATAAGAGCATTGATCATTGCGGCAGTGCCGCTTACAATTTATGCTGGTAGCGGACTTCTCGCCCAAATTTTTGATGCATGGCTGGTCACCAGTACTTTTCAGGATCTGTCTGTCTTTGCATTATTTAAATATGGTGCCCGGGAAGTGCCGGGTGCGATCGCTCTTGCTGCAGCATTCAATGCCTCCATGATCGGACTTTATGTAGCTGACCGGAATAAAAGTTTGCAGCGAATTAAAATGGGAAGTCAAAGGTTTATGAATTTTTTCCTCCCGTTCTCCGTGCTTCTGCTATTTGTTAGTAAACCGGTTTTTGGATGGATTTATAATGATGCCTTTCGGGAAAGTGCAGCTATCTTTAACACATATTTACTTTTAATGATAAGCCGGTGGGTTTTCCCCCAGGCGGTTTTAATTGGACTGGGAAAAAACAGGGCGTTGTTGTGGATAAGTCTCGCGGAACTTTTTATTAATATCATTGCCAGCTTAATCCTGGTACAATTCCTGGGTCTGATTGGCATTGCGCTGGGTACGGTCATTGCTTTTTTCTCGGAGAAAATTATGATGGTTATGATATTAAAAATAAAATTTCAAATATCACTGCATGAATATATTCCGGTCAAAAATTATTTAACATATTCATCCCTCCTGGTAATTGCTTATATAGTTAGCTGGATTATATGAGCGAATTTACGAATATATCATCGGCTATTGATTACCTGGTAAAAAATCTGAATACCCATCAGGGAACTGCACAGCAAATTGCCCGGATGTTATTGGAAGATTTGTTTGGCGTTTCGGCTCTCAAGGATTTCAGGAATTTGGATGACTCGGAGCGGAAGCAGGTAATTTCATCCTTAAACAGGCTCAATCAAGGTGAGCCACTGCAATACGTGACAGGGATTGCTCATTTTTATGGCCTGCATTTATTCGTGAATCGCTTGGTATTGATCCCCAGACCAGAGACCGAGGAATTGGTATTTGAAGTCATTACGACCATGAAGAAGGATCATCGTCCGGATCTGAAAGTTCTTGACATCGGCACCGGCTCCGGATGTATAGGACTGGCGATCAGGAACGAAATGAAAAAGAGTTCGGTCACGGTCATGGACAAAAGTTCTGAAGCCCTGGAAGTCTGCCAAAGAAATAGCCGAGATTCAAATTTACCGATGGAAATCATACAGGATGACATTACCTCACCTACGACTCAGGAACTTATCAGCGGAAGCTGGCACTACATTGTATCAAACCCACCCTATATCAGTGATTCGGAAAGATCCGGTCTGGAACTACATGTGGTTAATCATGAACCCCATGCAGCATTGTTTCCCGAAATGGATCCACTCCGGATGTATGAATTCATTATCCAATATAGCAGAGATCATTTAATAAGTAACGGTTTTTTGTTCTTAGAGCTTAATGAATTTTTAGCTACGGAAATAAAATCACTGGCCGATTCAATGGGATTTGCTGAGGTCGGTATTCTTATGGATATGCAAGGTAAACAGCGGATATTGAAAGCAAAAAGTTAAAAGTAGAAAGTTAAAAGTTAAAAGTAGAAAGTGGAAAGTGGAAAGTGAAAAGTTAAAAGTTAAAAGTGGAAAGTTAAAAGGGAAAAATTAAAAGGGAAAAGTGGAAAGGATAAAGTGAAAAGTGACAAGTTAAAAGTGAATCGTAAATCGTAAATAGTTGGGGAAGTTTCTTGATGATATCACGATATCATTATGATCAGGAACCCGAAGGGTTCAATTGTTTATTGGTTGCATCAACAATTTAATACGACCCCCTCGGAGTCGCATGTTTTCGGTAAAAACTACGTTCTATAAAGATTCCATCCCTTCGCGCAACTGAATATCGTATATCGAAAATCGTATATCGTAAATGGATTATATTGTGCATTTTAAAGCGAAGTCACCCCTTTAAGGTGCGACACCGCATCGTAAAATCGTAAATCGAATATCGTAAATCGAATATCGTAAATCGTAAATGGATTATATTGTGCATTTCAAAGCGAGTCACCCCTTTGAGGTGCGACACCGCAATCGTCAATCGTCAATCGAAAATAATATATCAAAAATCGTAAATCGTCAATCAAAAATCGTACATCGTAAATGCCTATCCACCGGCTTTCTTCACATCTTTAAAACCCTGGTCGACTAAAATTTTAACTACTTTTTCCCTTTGGTTTCCCTGAATAAGAATTTCACCATCTTTAGCACTTCCGCCTACACCACATTTGCTTTTAATCAGGGTCGCCAGTTCTTTTAATTGGTCATCATTGCGATTTATCCCTGCAATAATAGTCACTTCCTTGCCACCCCGACTTTTGCGGTCGATCCAGACTCTGACTTTATCCGGGAAGGTTTCTTTGGCAATTGGATCCTTTTCTTCATTTTTATCCAGATTGAATCCAGTGAACAGATTTTCCATGGTTTCCTTGTCGGTAGAATAAACCATTCCGCCACCTTTTATTTTCTTTGCTTTCTTATTCATGATTTACGTTTCCAATTATTATTTAACATGCGCAGGACCAAAGTCGCCAGCCCATCCATTTTACCGGGACTGTTGGTGAGTATGACCACCGCTGTCCTTGTATCAGGGACAAAGTGTATGGAGGCCGCATGCGCATCTGTTTTTCCGGAATGCAAATATAATCCGGATGATGCTTTGTTACTAAAAAGATGCCATCCAGTAGCAACTTGTGTTCTTTTAGTGCCCTTAA
>JBGTCB010000567.1:0-5122 GCA_041748995.1 Saprospiraceae bacterium
TCCGAAGATCAATGCAGCACTGATCAGCGTTATTGCAGAATGTCTGACGCACCAGACCAGCAGTTTTTGATAGGGATCATTAACGTAGCGTTTGAACGACCGGAAAAAATAATTACCCTCACTGTGACTGGACTTTTCATGACCCTTCAACAATATACTCGCAAGAAACGGTATAATAGTGACCGAGACAAAAAGCGAAGCCAACACTGTCAACATGACAGCCATGGGAAGTGAACGTATAAAATCACCCGATCCTTCCGGTAGATAGGCTATGGGCAAAAACGCCAGGAGAAGAGTGGCGGTACAACCGAGAATCGCAACCACAATATGGTTGGTAGCCGAGATGGCTGCTTCCCGGGCACTAATACCTCCTCTCATATACCGCTCGATATTTTCAACCACCACAATGCTGTCATCCACCAGAAGCCCCAGTGCAATCACCATACCGACAATGCTTAATTGATTAAGAGTATACCCCATGAGATCCAGGAGAAATAATCCGATACTTAGTGAAAGAGGTATCGAAATCATGACGATAATGGAGGCCCTTGTGCCTAATGGTAATAGGGTCAGAAGTACCAGAAAGATGGCGATTGCAAAATCTCTACCAAGGCCTGCCAGACGGAGTCTGACACCTTTTTCCTGATCGAAGGCCTGATCCATTTCGATATCTGGCGGAAGCTGATCTGAAAACTGCACCAGCACTTTTTGCAGTTCAGCCCGGGTGCTAATAATATTCCGTTTATCCTTCATAGCGGAAATTACCCAAATGGCCCTTTTGCCATTAAACCGGGCAATATGATCGGCATCTTCTTCACTTTGATAGATATTGGCAAGATCCTTCAGCCGGATGATACTGCCAGTGGAGGTCGTGTTAATCACGGTATTCCCGAGATCTTCAATGTCTTCAAACTCAGAAATAGTTTTAATATTAAAAGTCCGTGATCCCAGGTCAATATCTCCTCCCGGAATATTGACATTATTCGCTTCAATAAGCCCCAATACCTGATTCAATCCCAGATTTAAACGAGCCATTTTTTCGAGGTCGATCTCCACTTTAATTAGTCGGTCCGGTACTGCCTGAACCTCAACCCATTTGATATCACGAATGCGTTCGATGTTTTTTTCTAACTGTTCCGCGTAATTCTTCATCTCCTCCATGTCTGCTGTCTCGGAGATCAGTGCAGTTTGCAGAATGGCCACATCGCTGCTAGCTGCCCTTTGTATATCCAGCCTGATCAGGCCATCAGGAAGGTCACCTCGCAATTGGTTAATCTCCCGGTTGATATCATTGTTCTTATTGTCAACATTTACTCCATAGTTAAATTCTACCAGCATCACCAACAGTCCATCACGGATGGTTGATTCGATTTTCTTAATATCTTCCAGTTTATACAACTCAGTCTCTATCGGATCAACTACCAATTCTTCCATATCGGAAGGTGAGGTACCGGGATAGACTCCGACTATGCTGAATAAAGGAGCACCAAAGGGAGGGTCTTCACTCCGGGGCATATTAAAAAGGGAGTTCATTCCCAGCAATACGAGAGCAATGAAAATCGTCAGTGTAAACTGATAATTCTGCACAAAAAAACGGTTGAAGTTCATCTGATGGCTGTTTGTTTGAGGTGACTAGTATTCTGCAATGGCTACCTGATCCCCATCTTCAAGATAGATCGATCCAATCGTGACTACCTCTGATATTCCTTCGAGTCCGGAATTGACTACTACCCGTTCGCCCAGGATCCGCGAAATAGTAATTTGTAATTCCTTTGCTCTTCCCTCCTTAATGGTGAAAACCGTAGCTAGATCTCCGCTCGAACCAACCAGCGCATCGATAGGAATGGTGATCAGATCCTGCTTTTGCTGCGTTTGCAGTTGCACCTTACAGATCATACCCGCTGCCAATGCAGGCGGCATGTTTTTAAATGATAGTTCAACATCCAGCGTGCCACTGGCATTTCCAGAAATAACTGCCTTGTCTGAAACAACAGCCTTAAAGATTTCACCGGGGTATGCATCCAATCGGATGGCAGCAACATCTCCTTTCTTAACCTTGCTCCATTCCCGGTCAATCAGGCCTGTTTTGATTCGCCAATCTCTATTATTTATACCCATAATCACGTAAACCGGCATGCCAGGAGCAGATATCTCTCCTGCATGTAATTGCTGACTGATAATTTTTCCACTGATGGGTGACCTAACTTCACTATGTTTCTGATTGAATTCAGCAATGGCTAAGTTTTGCCGCGATAGTTGCAGGACTGTCGCAGTATTTTCCAACTGCTCTAAAGTAGCGACACTATCTGCATGAAGGTTCGTCACTCTTTGCAGATCCCTTTCTGCCTTGACTACACCCTCCCGCGCCTGCTCAACCAGGGCATCTATCTCCGTCATAAGTAATGTCGCCAAAACTTGTCCTTCACGTACAAGATCACCCTCCCTGAAGAAGGTTTGATCAATGATGCCACCGGTCTTAAAAGCAGGTTTTGCCTCCGTTCTGCTAATGATCACTCCCATACTTTGAATAGAATTATTCTCCAATGATTGCTGTACTTCGGCGGTTTTAACGTATGTGACTTTGTCTGGAATGTTTCCTGTTTCCAGTTCATCCGGCTCTTTTTGCACGGAATTACAAGCAATTAGCAGGAGGAGTGTAAAGCATGCAGCCCTGTTTTGACTTTTCATAGGAAATTAAGTTTTAGTAATCCGAGATCATTTGAATTAGGTGATAGGATAAGATGCGCTGGAATATATATATTCAGCCCATCGGTTCCAGGCCTGATAACGACTGATCATGAAGGCAATTTCAGATTGTGTGACCTGAGTCCGGGCATCTAGCAATTCCAGGTAATTCGCAGATCCTGCCTGGTATTTTTTGAGGATCTCCCGGTAGGTTTTGTTAGTTGCGAGAATGCGGGGTTTAAATGTTTCTGCCTGATCAATTCCTGCCTGCAGATTTCTTTGAGCAACTGCGACCTGAAGTGTCAACTGTTGACTGACGTAATTTTTTTGCTCCTGTTGTGATTGTAAACCAGCTTTTGCCTGCTCTTTTCGAAATTGATGACGTTTTCCATCGAAAAGATTCCATTCCAGGTTGATACCAAAAAGGGCATAGGGTTCCAAACCAAAATTGAAATCCTGCGAACCAAGGTCGAGCTGAGCACCAATTCGGGGCTTATGGAAAATATTCTCCATATCAACGGCAAGGTCCTGCATTTCAATGGCCACATCCAACTGCATCAGCTCTTCCCTGTATCCATTATTGACCGATGCAACATTCGGTAATTCAGGGATATCAACGTGGAGTTCCTCTCTGGAAAACTGATCAGAACCCAGTAAAAATAGTAGATAGTTCCAGGCATTCTCCTCCCCGGCCAATGCCTCAATATGTTGAGCATGAACAGTAGCCAGTTCAGATTCAATACGTGATAATGAAGAGGGCAATGCGGAACCATTAAGGATCAGGCTCTGGGTAGTGCGGCTGGCTTCCCGGAGCAACGTATCCGCCTGCTGGTAAATCAAAAGCGCCTGGACTGCTTGTTTCCAATTAAAGTAAGCATCCATAAATTCTCTGACCAAAAGTCTTTTGAATGCTTTGATTTCTAAAGCCTGAAGGTCAAATTGTTTTGATTTAAGAGACCGGTTAACTGCCAGCTCGGGATAAAATATGGGCTGTTGAATGCGTACCCGTGCATCATAAAAATTGTTGGGAAGAAATAAAATCGTCTGATTTTGTAAAGTGGGAAACTTTCCGGAGCCACTCAATTCATTGAGTTCTGTATGTACCGGATTTAATAAGTCACCTACAGGAAAATCAATAGTCCTTCCCCCAGAAGCCAGCGTATATTGAGTTCCTAATGAAATAGTTGGCCTGTACATAGCTTTCGCCTCTGCCAGGAAAGCTTCCGCCTGACTTAGTTGAAATTCCCGGGCTTTCAACTGCTTGTTACTATCCCAGCAATGTTCAATTAGTTCTGTAAAATTTTGTGCTTCTGCCACTGTGGCAGGTAGGGAGAGCAGAAGGAAAAATAGAAGATGTTGAATTTTGTTCATTTTATGTACAGTGTTCACTAATTAGATAAAAAATTTAGCTAAACATGCATTGCATAATTGAATCGATCGTTTTCCGAATTAGCTCTTCACCTCCATTTTGCTGCACCATTTCAAGCCTTTGTGATCTTGCCAGGTTGACCAAGCCATGCACGGCACTCCAGAGATGCAGAGCCAGCAACCGGGGTTCCTGGACAGAAGTCCGTTTCTCATTAATCACCTGTTGGCACGTCTCAACTAAGAATTCGAATAGGCTGATTCCGTGGCCCCATTCTGCCTGACATTTTTCCAAATGTTGCATAGGTTGTGGAGCATTAAACATAACATCATACCATTCTGGATTCTTTAAACCAAAGGTGACATAACCCTGCCCTATTCGGCGAATGCGGTCTACCGGATCAGCAGCATCCATTCCATCCTGTAAGTCACTGATCATCAGGGCAAAGCCCATCTCCATGAGTTCATAGACGATCTCATCCTTATCCTTAAAATACAGGTAAATCGTTGCCGGACTGTATTCGGCAGCGGAGGCAATGTTGCGAATAGACATATTATCATGACCTTCCTTGATCAGGATTTCCCTTGCTTTTGCAAGAATTTTGTCTCTTAGCTCCTGCTTCTCCCGTTCTCTTCTTTCAGTTATACCCATAATATAAATTAACAGTGCAAATATAATGAACACTGTTTATTAAAGAAATATTTTGTCTCTTTTTTTTAAGAATCCAGTGGGACACAGCAGGGGCCACTCAGTTTTTTCAAAGTTTATTGCTGTTTTCTCTAAATTGAGAGTAGAAACAACATTCGTGTCAGATCGGCTTATTTAAAAGGTTGGATGAATTAAAAAGAAGGTTATAAAATGAAGCATGCGAAAATATTTCTCTTGATCATCGCTTGGTTTGTCACCGAGGTGAACGCCCAAATATCCTTCATGCCTGAAACCATCGACAACCAGGTACAAATCGGATATGGCCTGGCTATTGGAGATGTAAATGGTGATGGCCGACCAGACATCTTATTGGCGGATAAGAAAGCTTTTGTCTGGTATCGTAATCCTGACTGGAAGCGATTT
>JBGTCB010000568.1:0-1548 GCA_041748995.1 Saprospiraceae bacterium
AGAATAGACGCTATCCGTCCGCATGGGTACACACCATTAAATAAACGACTGCGTATGACCAGAAATATGTTTTCCGTGCGAAAAAATAAGAAACTGGTTTTTCTTTTAAGTGATGGTATGGATACCTGCAATGAAATTAATAATCTCTGTGCAACAGCCGCTCTGCTCGCGGCAAATGGTATTGATCTTTCCATTTTTTCATTTATCTATGAATCCCTTGATCCCGAATCGAGAACTGCTTATGAAGTGTATAATTGCATGGTAAATCCATCGGAAGGAAAGATCTATAAAATTACAGAGGATGGTGGTCTGAAGGATAAAATCGACTACACTCCGGTTAGCAATAACATTTTATCATTACCACCTCTTGATACGTCTTTGTTATGGATAAATAATAAATACCTTTTTCAATTTGATATTGATGGTGTAGTACCTCCAATCGATGAGATAATTAAATTCTGAAATCCAGAAGGAAGTTAAATATAAAAAAACGGATCCTCCTGAGTCGGCAGGAAATTTGGATCTTCTTTCAGATTTGGTCACTCATTGATTCGACATAAAAGGTGGTAATCGGTTCATCTTTACCCTTGATCGGAATGGGCGGCATTTTCTTAACTTTAAAGCGCTGATCGAGTGCAGCCCTGACCTCTTCGGTGACCAGGAGGTCGCATTCAAGAATACGCGTCAATGCTTCTACTCTTGAAGCTACATTGATGGCATCTCCAACAACACTAAATTTACTCAAATCAAGGTTACCCATGATTCCGGCAAGAACTTCTCCCTGATGGATGCCGATGCCAAATGAAAGTGCAGGCAGTCCTTTTTGTTCAAGTTCAGCGTTGTATGACTCCAAACCTCTGCGCATCGCCAAAGCACATTTGACCGCATCCTGCACCTGCCAGGGATTTGATCTCAATGCCCCAAAGAGTGCCAGCAAACCATCACCCATCATGTCTGTAACTTGTCCGTGGTGAGCCGAAATGATTTCGGTCATACTCCGGAAATAACCATTAAGTATGGAAAGGACCTTTTCCGGATCCATGTCATGACACATTTTTGTAAAACCCTTCAGATCAGCAAACAATACACAGACAACCCGCATGTTTGCCTGATAACCTCCATCCCCCTCCGATAAATTTTCGATAACTTCCTCAGGTGTGAACCGGCCGAAATGCATCTGCAACCGCTCTAACTTTTCTATGGTTTTGGCCAGCATTTTTTCAAGTTTCCGATTCTTTGATCGCAAAATCATTGACCACCTCATTAAAATAAAGCTGATCAGAACTATACCAAAAAGAGCGTATGCCTCAAGATCCATCATCCCAGCAGTACGGCAATTCTCACGGTAGTGTTTGCCAGAGCGGCTACCCCGAAAGCTTCAAGTAGCTTGTCATTATTCACTTCCTGAGACATTTCTTTAATTCGTCTCTGCATTGGACCGGTTTGATAACGGATGGTATCTCTGGTCCACGATAAGATTTTCAACTCTTCCGGATTTAATCGGGGTGAGGTGAGTGATTGCAGTTCCTGATTAAATTCCTGTTCAGA
>JBGTCB010000569.1:0-2610 GCA_041748995.1 Saprospiraceae bacterium
TGTTTTCAATATTAGTTTACCGAGTTATATGACTAGAACGACAGGAATAAACTCATCCTCTGCAATAGAATACAAAAGTGTTATAAAAGATGTTTATGGGTTTGTCATTTTCGACACCAAGGAAGATTTGAAATTGGCAGAGATAGAGTTTTCTTCAATCAACGAATTTTACGAATTCTTCATAAATAACTTTGTCAAAGATCAGGAAAACAGAAAATTGGCTGAGCCAAAATTTCAAAAGCTTGGTGAAACTAATTTTGTTGAATGTGATTTAACATACTATGATAAGGATGCAGAAACTGATATTTACTATTTAGTGGGAATTGTAGAAACAAAGACTTCATACTATAAAGTTTTATCCTGGTCAACTGCTGAAAATAAAGACACATTTAAATCCGATTTTCAAGAAATAATTTACAGTCTCAAAGACTAAAAATCAAACCATTATATAACCAGCCTATAGCAGGCGTTTGGCAAAAAGCGGATTGAGTGGTCAACTGTTGTTGCTTCGTTTCAAGTTTGGGTGTAGTTGAATATTTTGTTTTAGTAGACCACTTCTTCATCAAGCGCCAAAAACATGTATGAAGTCTCCGGGAACGAAGCAGCCTCGGGGTATGCTGATGTACTGGTGCGAGTTTGATGTAAGTCATAATGGTCTCCTCAAGACGTCCCTTCCGGGGTCCTTCCGGGGGAGTTTTAAAAGTTCCCGAAAACTGAATCCCATCATCCGGAGATTGATAAACCATCCCATGTTTTGGCATGCAGGCATGTGCGTAGTATGACATGGCTGAAACACCTCGCTTAGTATGGTGGCTCAAAGGGGAGAGGGGTTTGTAGAACGTACTGAAACTTATCTAAGGAATGGTAATTGGGTTGTAGTGTTGACACTCAGGAGGCCATTTGTAACAACCGTATTCGCGTACATGTTGCATCTTTTTTAATTTTTCGCAGTCATAGTAACAAACCATCACATTATTATGAAAATAGCTGCCACTATTGCTTTTGTTGCTGTAGGCATAACGCTGGCAAGGTATACGGAAATTAAAATTTCCCAGTTCGGTAAATATTTTAAAACGCACCTGGAGAAATCTGTTTTTGTTTTTACCATGCTTTCCATTTTATTTATTGCAAGTTGTGATCCCGGTCTATCTGATTTGCTGGGAGGCGAGGACATCCCGGGCAATCTTACCCGAAAATATCATGGAGATGTCGCTATCAAGTGGACCAATCTTCAGCAGCACCTTATTAAAACGACACCTGGGTTTGACCCGCTGGTGGCTAGCCGATCATTTGGATATTCAGGGCTCACTCTTTATGAATCCGTGGTGAAGGGAATGCCAGGTTACCGGTCCATCGCATCCCAGCAGATCGGAAAAGACATCCATACCATCTCTAAACCTCAGGTCGTTTACTGGCCAGCCAGTGCGAATGCAGCCATGTCATTTATCATGAAGAATTTATTCGCGAATACATCGGAGTCGAACAAGGATAAAATCGATTCATTGGAATCGGCTTTTAATTTCCAATTTCAAAATGAAGTTCCCCTTGAATCGGTATTGCAGTCAGCGAACTATGGTAAAGAAATAGCTGCGAAAATTTTCGAGTGGTCTAAAACCGATGGAGGACATGAGTCTTACCTGAGTGCAACGAACAGTGACTATGTAACGCCTATAGGCCCCGGGATGTGGGTTTCTACTTCTCCCGCATTTCCCCAACCTATTAGACCATACTGGGGCAACAACCGGTCTTTCGTTCCAAACAGTGCTCAAACCACCATGCCACCTCCGCCACCCGCGTACTCCGAAGAGCCCGGCACTGAATTTCATGAGATGGCCGATCAGGTCTACACTATTTCTCTTACCCTGACACCGGAGCAAATCAGCATTGTAAAAACCTGGGCCGACATGCCTGGTAATTACGGGACACCAGCCCATTATACCCATATTGCTACCCAACTGATTTTGGAAAATCAATTTAAGCTTGATGATGCTTCCCTGGTGTATGCCAAGCATGGGATGGCTCTGTACGAAGCGACGATTTGTGTTTTTAAAGCCAAGTACAAGTATACCCTTATCCGCCCCATTTCTTATATCCACAATGTATTTGAACAGGCATCCTGGAATACAGTTATTGGTACACCACCGCATCCCGAATATCCTTCCGCGCATGCTGTAATCGGAGGGGCATCGTATGTAGTGTTAGAAACTTTTTTTGGTAAAAATTATTCTTTCACAGACCGGACACATGAAAATCTGTTTGGCGCGCGTACTTATTCAAACCTGAAGGCATATGCCATTGAAGCCTCGCATTCACGCATACTTGGCGGTATCCATTTCGACTACTCTGCCAGGATCGGACTGCTTCAAGGGGAAAGCGTGGGTAAGCTGGTGAATAAGCTGCCATTCAAAAACAACTGAAGAATTGTAATTTCGGTACGATTGCATTTAAAAAATCCCGTCAGCAAAACTGGCGGGATTTTTAATTGGCATAGGCGTGGTATGGCTTAAACCATGGCTTATTCGATATTGTACAGAAAAAACTTTTGTAAATTTGGTGTAAACAATTAATACCAATGGGGACAATCGAGATGAATCGGACTTACTCAAAATT
>JBGTCB010000570.1:0-5505 GCA_041748995.1 Saprospiraceae bacterium
AAAGTTAGGTTTTGAGGTCGAAGGTTTTGGGAAAAATACGTTCATCCTGCATGGAATACCTGCGCATTTGTCGAATTTAGGTGAAGAAGAAAGCCTCTTTTACGAACTTTTAGAACAATTTCGATTAAACGTGACTTTAGAATGGAGTGAGGAAAAAAAATTGGCTGCTTTAATGGCCAGGAGTTCCGGCATGAAGAGATCTACCTCCCTCACTGAGTTGGAGATGCGTTCTTTGATAGATCAACTCTTTGCTTGTGAAATTCCATTTCAAAGTCCCTTTGGAAAGAAATGTTTTATCACCTTTGAACTAGATCAGCTGGAAACCAAGTTTAATCAATAATGTTTCAGATTACGGGAGTTGTCAAGCAGTTGTTACTGATAAACGTTTTTATGTTTATAGTAACCAAATATATCTTACCTGAGCAATATTTTTATGCGCTCGCAATTTATTATCCTGCTTCACCCTTTTTCTATCCCTGGCAGATTGTGAGCCATATGTTTATGCATGGGGGTTTCACCCATTTGTTTTTTAATATGTTTGGGCTCTATATGTTTGGTACCGCGCTTGAGACATACTTCGGGCCCAAAAAGTTTCTTACTTTCTATTTGGTGAGCGGACTTGGGGCCCTTGCCATATACATGGCCGTTTTATATTGGGAGGCAAGTTCAATGAGTGCAATGGAATATCGGGGTTTACTGGGAACCCCCATGCTGGGAGCTTCGGGAGCAATCTTTGGGTTGCTGGCTGGATTTGGTATGACATTTCCCAATACCATGATCATGCTTTTAATCCCCCCTATTCCAATGAAAGCTAAATACTTCGTTATAATTTTTGCTGCACTTGAACTATACCTGGGAATAAGTCGTTCAGATCCCGGTGTTGCGAACTTTGCGCACGTTGGAGGGGCCATTTTCGGTGCTCTAATTATTTTATATTGGCGAAAATCAGGATTCAGATAATGTTGCAATCCATACTGTCAGATATCCGTCGTGAATTCTCCTTTGGTAATGTGGTGACTCGCCTGGTCATCATCAATGTCATGGTTTTTATCGCCATCAACATCATAAGGCTGTTTTTTTATCTTGGTAATGCAGGCGAAATACCCTCACTTTACTATGATATTGTGCATTTTTTCTCCGTGTCGTCAGACATTATGCATAACCTGACGCATCCCTGGGTTTTTGTTACCAGCATTTTTTTTCATACCAATTTCTGGCACCTCCTCTGGAACATGCTCTTTTTGTATTGGTTTGGAAGGATAGTGGGTGATTTGCTGGGAGATCGCAAAGTTTTACCCATTTACCTTCTCGGAGGTATGGTCGGGTGTTTCGTTTTTTGGTTAAGTGCTCAATTGCTGCCTTACATGCACGGCCAGACCGGATATGCCCTGGGAGCTTCGGCAGGGGTGATGGCTATTGTAGTTACTTCCGGCATGATAGCACCAGACTATATCATGCGTTTGATCCTCTTAGGTGATGTCAAGTTAAAGTATATCGTGATGGTGCTGGTGCTCCTTGACCTTTTTGCGATAGCCGGCGACAGTAATACAGGAGGGCATTTTGCACACCTGGGAGGAGTAGTCATGGGTTGGTTATTTGTATCTCAGCTGCGTGCTGGCAATGATTGGTCAGATGGCATCAACAATCTCTTGGAAAAGATGGTCAATTTCTTTAGTGGGGCTAAAGTACCGGTCAATACGACAAGAGAAGCTAAGATTATTGTAAAGAGGAGCTACAAGAAGACCGAACCTAAAGCCTACACGGATGATGAAATCCAGGAGCGGGTGGATGCTATTCTGGAAAAGATCAAAAAGGAAGGTTACCACAGTCTTACGAACGAAGAAAAGGACTTTCTAAATAATGCCAGCTCGAGATGAAGGGTTTTTTACGACTCCTGCTCTGGGTCAACTGGGGTATTATACTTCTCACAGTAGTAGGATATCTCGCATCGTATATCGATCCTGCGACTAATTCCTGGCCCCAGGCGGTCGGATTGTTCATGCCCTGGCTGTTATTGCTTAATCTCTTTTTTTTTATTTTTTGGGTATCGATTCGCCGGCGTTGGTTGATTGCATCCCTGCTATGTCTCCTGTTAGGATTCGGCCAAATTACCCGGTTTCTGGGGTTTCATTTCAATAAAAAAGACCAGAATGAACCCTTGGGTATCTGTACCTTCAACAGCCAGAGTTATAATGAGAGTGAGCACCTCAATGAATTCCTGGATCATATAAAAGGAGAACATCATATAGACTTCCTATGCATTCAGGAGATTACAGAAAATCACATTGCGTCATTAATGAAAACCACTGCTCTGGATAATCAGTATTTTTTCAAGGGAAAGGCGATTTTAAGCCGGTACCCAATCGAAGCCCAGGGACATATCCAGTTTGATAAGTCAGTGAACGGATGTATTTGGATTGACATCACCCGGGATGGTCAGAAGATGCGCGTCTACAATGTTCATCTCAAGAGCAATCAGGTGACCCACGAAGCCGAAACCGTTTTAGACGATATGAACTCAGACCGAACCAGGGCCATGCACAATATCCGGAGGATGGTAGCCAACTATCGTCGAAACAGTCTGATCAGAAAGGAACAAGTACAGACCATCCTCAGCAATATGACCAAAGTACAGCATCCCATTATCCTGGCTGGAGATTTTAACGATACGCCTTTTTCCTACACCTATCAACAGTTCAGCAATCGGTTAGTCGATCAGTTTAAAAAACAGGGATTCGGGGTAGGAAGTACTTATGCCGGTGCAATTCCCGGTTTGAAAATTGATTATATTTTTGCGGATGAAATTTTTGAGGCTGTGGATCATCACATATTAAAGACTGCGATTTCTGACCATTTTCCTGTACTAAGCTTAATGAAAATCAAAGATTAGATGCACCAACTGTTTGTCTACAACAGCCTGACCAGGCAACGCGAAGAATTTAAGCCCGTATGTGAAGGAAAGGTAGGCATGTATGTATGCGGCCCGACCGTATACAGCGATGTGCATCTGGGCAACTGCCGTACCTTTACCAGTTTTGATGTAATATATCGTGTTCTGAAGTATCTGGGTTATAAGGTACGGTATGTGCGAAATATCACGGATGTAGGGCATCTGGAAGGGGATGCTGATATAGGGAGAGAAGACAAAATCGCCAAAAAGGCCCGCCTGGATCAACTGGAGCCGATGGAAGTCGTGCAGAAGTATGCCAATGGTTTTCAACAGATGATGGAAACCTTCAATCTTTTACCACCGGATATCGAACCCCGGGCAACCGGTCATATTATTGAACAAATAGAAATGATTCAGGCCATTCTTGAACGCGGATTGGCTTATGTGAAGAACGGCTCGGTTTATTTTGATACACCCAAATACATCGAAGAGAAAAACGACTATGGAGTATTGTCCGGAAGAGTGGTGGAAGATCTTCTCCAGGAGTCCAGGGAGCTCAAAGGTCAGGAGGAAAAAAATCATCCTTCCGATTTTGCCTTATGGATCCAGGCCGGCCCTAGTCACTTGATGCGCTGGCCTTCACCCTGGTCCACAGGGTTTCCCGGTTGGCATCTGGAATGTTCCGCTATGAGTACTAAATACCTGGGCACTCAGTTTGATATTCATGGAGGGGGTAATGATCTGAAATTTCCCCACCATGAAAACGAAATTGCTCAAAATGTAGGTGCTTGCGGTGAGACACCGGCCAGATATTGGCTGCACACCAACATGTTATTGCTCAATGGCCGTAAAATGTCGAAAAGTGAAGACAATTCGGTGACTCCCCAACATCTGTTTAGCGGTGATAGCAAACACTTTAGCAAAGCTTTTTCCCCGATGGTGGTGCGATTTTTTATGCTCCAGGCGCACTACCGGAGCACGCTGGACCTTACGGATGAAGCCCTGGTGGCGGCTGAGAAAGGCTATAAACGCCTTATGCAGGCATTGAAGACCCTGACGACCCTGGAGGCACAACACCAGGGAGACCAGAGCCCTATAGATCAGGAGATCCTCGCGTTGATGGATGGGGTGGTCGATGATATGTGCGATGATTTTAACACTCCCAGGGCATTGGCCGGGTTGTTCGAACTCACGAGTAAAATCAATGGATTGAGCGGTAAACAGTTGAGCCCGGAAGATCTGAGTATAGATGTCTTAAACCGGCTTAAAAAGTTTTTTCCGGAGTTTATAGGAGAAGTCCTTGGCCTGAAGGATGATACAGGCGACCAGGACCAGCAGGTGGTAGGTGGCCTCATGGAGTTGATCATTGATTTGCGTAAGCATGCACGTCTAAATAAAGATTGGGGCACCGCCGATAAAATCAGGGATAGCCTGACATCGTTATCGATTCAATTAAAAGATGGCAAAGAAGGCACCTCCTGGATAAAGTCTTAATAAAAACATATGATTCGTCAACTCCCTATTTTAGGTTTTCTGCTGTTTTTGTTTACGACAATTTCCTGTCGTTCTGACCGGACCACTCAAACCACCGCTACTCCGGATGCAACACCGGTTTCTATCCCCGCATTTGACCGGGATAGTGCCTTGGCATATCTTCGCCAACAGGTCGATTTTGGACCCCGAAACCTGGGTAGTGAAGGTCACGATGCATGCCGCGACTGGATAATCAGTAAACTGAGGCAATTCGGAACCGATGTAACTGTGCAGTCCTTTACGGCAGATCTCTATACGGGAGAGTCCTTTCCGGCGACCAATATCATAGCATCAATTAACCCGGCTCAGACCAGGCGAATTGTGCTGGCTGCGCATTGGGATACCAGGCATATTGCTGAAAAAGATCCTGATACAGAAAAGAGAAAACAAGCCATCCTTGGTGCAGATGATGGTGCCAGCGGAGTGGCTGTATTGCTGGAGATTGCCCGGACCATTCAATCCAACCCTTTGAATCTTGGTGTGGACCTAGTTTTTTTCGACGCGGAAGATCAGGGTGATAATAACGGGGCGTCCGATACCTGGTGCCTTGGCTCCCAGTATTGGTCGCGAAATCTTAGTCAGCAAAACCGCGCTCAATATGGTATCCTCCTGGATATGGTGGGCTCAAAAGGGGCTACCTTTCCAAAGGAAGGTATCTCTGTTCATTATGCCAACAATATTGTAGAAAAAGTGTGGTCATTGGCTCAATCGATGGGTTATGGACATTATTTCGTCAATGATCAGGTTGGCCAGTTGGTCGATGATCACCTTTTTGTGAATCAGATAGCCGGATTACCGATGATAGATATCATCAATCATACCGGGCAAAGTTTTGGTAAGTACCATCATACCCACGAAGATGATATGGACATCATCGACCGCAACACACTACGGGCTGTGGGCCAGGTAGTGATCGCCTTATTATATAAGGAAAGTGTGGGGGCGATATAATCAGCCCTGGTGAATTTTGATCAGCGAAGAAGCGCCCTGACTTTAAAGAGAATGGGTTTTTATGTCCGTCTGATATCACCCCAATCTTTTTACCGGGAAAGATTTGGTAGTCATCGCTTATGATTCTATAT
>JBGTCB010000571.1:0-4433 GCA_041748995.1 Saprospiraceae bacterium
GAAACCTCTTACAATTCAACCGGTTCAAAAAAACAGGTTAGATCCCATTTTCGCAATGCCCATTCAAAATGACAGCAGACCCCTTATCCTGGTCGTTGAAGACAATCCGGAAGTCAGACAGTACCTTGTTGAGCAGCTGAAAGGAACCTATAAGATAGAGGAAGCAGAAAATGGCAGAAAAGGTTATGAGTTTGCTTTAGAACTCATTCCCGATGTCATCATCACTGATATCATGATGCCTGAAGTAGATGGAACAGAGATGTGTAAAAATCTGAAATCAAATGACAAGACTAATCATATACCGGTCTTAATGTTGACAGCCAGGGGGGATATGCAAGATAAACTTTCCGGTTTGGCTACCGGAGCAGATGAGTATCTCATCAAACCATTCCACGCTGCAGAGATTCAATTGCGAGTGGCCAATTTAATTACGTTGCGGAAGAATCTTCAACAGCATTTCCGGTCTAGTCTCAGTTTGTTTTCAACTGCTCCAGTCAACGACGCGGAAAGTATGGATCATGCCTTTCTCCGGAAAGTACGTGATTGCATTGAGACCAATCTGGGTGATGAAAATTTCAGTGTTGTTGAATTGAGCCGGTATCTTGATATGAGCCGCAGTCAACTCTACCGAAAATTATCGGCACTGATCGGTTTTTCTCCCAATGAAGTGATTAGGAATATGCGCCTGGAACGGGCTAAGCATTTGCTTGAGCAACGGGTCGGCACGGTTTCAGAGATTGCCTATCTCTGTGGATTCAATGCACCTGCATATTTTGTAAAGTGCTTCCGGGAATATTTTGGTGTCACTCCGGGAGAAATCTCCGATCAATAGGATTGACTCGATCTTATTTCCTTCTTTCCGGGAGGATTGCATCATTTATCATATAGTTCGCAACCTTTTTGATAAAGCAGCACCGTCCCTGTTACCCATCTTTGACAAGATTTCTGGCAGGAAACTTAAGCATGCCGCTTAGATCCTAAGGAGAAGTCGGAACATTTATTCTATTACTTAATCTAACACAAAAACACATAAACAATGATTAAAAAATTGGCAATCGGTTCACTTGTTGGCCTGATAACAGGTGCAATTCTCTCGATGATTATCTTCATGGGACTCATGGGTAATATGGCAGAGACATGGATGCAGGAAAATGCAGCTTGTTTAAAGGAGATGAATCCCGTTTGGTGGGTTGTTGGAAGTCTTGTGATGTCCATATTTGTAACGATCCTATTCATAAAACTTCAAGTTAAATCCTTCAGGCAAGGTGCCTTGACGGGTGCCTGGATTACCTTCTTCATCGTGCTATGGTATGGCATTTTCAATGCATCCACCTTTAAGGGTTATGACTGGGCTTGGCTGCCGCTGGACGTTTTAGGTAATGTCGTTACAGGTGCAATCGCCGGTGGAATGGTAGGATGGGTACTGGGTAAACTAAAATAGTTGATGAGATTGCATTCCGGAGGACTGAATAGCATGTAAATAACCATTTACTTACTTATTGTCACCTCAAGGGCACATCTATTTACTTCTGAATGAGTAAAAATTTAATAAGATGCAAGCCAGTGCTGTGAATTGTAAATAAGTTTAGTATAAAACGCAGTTATTTTGTGCCAAGACAAAGAAGCAGAACCGCACGTAGCCGAAGCTACGTAAGATCTCTGGTGATGAAGTATTGGTGCAAAAGAACAAGTTAGATGCTATACTTATTTGCGAATCGCAACACTATACAAGGCTGGACACCGTCCTCCGGAGGCCGAAGCCTTACAAGCGGAGGGACTCGCCCAAAGCTTTAGCGTCGGGTCGAGGAAGGAAGATAGCCGTCGCTATCTGACTGACCCGTCAGCCACGGCTTGCCGGGCAGGCGATCAACGAAGTATGGCAAAGCATATTATTAAATAAATTTTCAAAGAAAATTGTTTTTACCATGAACAGGGTTAATAGAGGTGCCTCAAAAGAAATGGTCTTCATTTTTGATGCCAGGTCCATTCAAAAATCGTACACCGAATTTACCTACACCCCAAAACGGTCTTCCCTGATTCCATCTTCCTTTTAATACAAAAAAATTAGATCACTGTAAAATAAAAATTCAACTAGACAATGAAAAAGATATTAAAATGGTCAGGTATAGGCCTAATTACTATTGTAGGAAGCCTAATCATATTTGTCCATCTGACCTGGGAAAAAAAATTCGATGCGCCTTACCCCACCATTGGGGCAACCACCGATTCAAGCATTATCGAGCGAGGTAAATATCTTGCGTTCGGACCTGCACATTGTGGAAGTTGTCACGTCCCAATGGACAAGGTGACGGCATTTGATGAAGGTGAACAAATGCCATTTAGCGGTGGATTGGAACATACCTTCCCCGGTTTCGGAACGATCAGGAATCCTAATATTACCCCAGATAAGGAAACAGGAATCGGAAAGTTTACGGATGCTGAAATCGCCCGGTCGTTAAGATATGGAGTAGGAACCGATGGACGATCTCTATTTCCCATGATGTCTTTTCAAGGTCTGAGTGACCAGGATCTCACTGCCATCATCTCCTATCTTCGAAATCAGGAGCCGGTTAATCACATTGTTCAACCGATTGATTATAAATTTATGTCAAAGGCATTGTTTGCTTTTGGTTTATTTAAACCGGAAGGTCCTAAGGAATCACCTCCAAAATCAGTAACCATTGCACCATCCATTGAATACGGCAAATATATTGCGTACCATGTGGCAAATTGCCGGTCTTGCCATACTCAGGTAAATATGAACACGGGTGAGTACATCGGTAAAGATTTTGCTGGAAGAGCGCTCTTCGAAGCAGACGACTTTTCGGAAGGGTATGCTTTTGTCTCCCCAAACCTCACTCCCAGCTCCACAACGGGAATTATGAGTAGCTGGACAGAAGAACAATTTATTGCCAGATTCAAAAGTGGTAGAGTCCATCGGGGAAGTCCAATGCCCTGGGGCTCCTTTTCAAGAATTAATGAAGTTGAACTCCAGGCTCTATATCGGTTTTTCCAATCTCTGGACCCCGTCGAGAATAAAATAGAAAAGACTGTCTATGCTCCCGGAGAAGCCCTTCCAGAATTCTAACTAAAAAGAATTCTGCGAAAAATCACAACAAAAGAATGATCGATATTTTTTGAAATTCTTCTGTCCAATTACAGAATTGCATGAACTTATGGTCTGCAAGCCCTGACATTCCCACCAGTCCTTGGAACCGGCAAGGTCTGTTCATATAAACGCAACTTGGATCCACCGCTTTTTTGCAAATTCTTTCCCAGAGCTAACTGCTTGTCCTTCCCAATCAGCCTTCCTATGATATATTACATTTTACCAGATATATAAGCTCATTTCGAAAGTTTTACTACACCCATCTGGAGATTATTCAGTATGGTGTCTAAATATTACTTATATTTGCCACGATTTTCGAAAGTTAAAACCAGAGGGAACAGATGCTGTTCCCTCTTTTTATTACATGCCTCATTGATTTTTGCTGAATGGAAAGTACGCATATAGTCGAATGGGTAGAGCGGTTTCTGGAAACCAACACAGAAGGATTTTACCTGGTAGATATCAACTGGAATAAGAAATCTCAGAAATTGGAGGTTTTCGTTGACCGCGATGAAGGACTCACGTTGGGTGATTGTCAGAAGTTAAGCAGAGAAATGCAACAATACCTGGAAGACATAAGTATGTTGAAGGATGAATATGTGTTGGATGTATCGTCACCCGGTATCGAAAGACCTTTGAAGTTGAGACGACAATACGTGAAAAACATCGGACGTATTATCAATGTACAACTTCAGGATGGCAGTGAAATAATGGGCCGGTTAGAAAAAGTGGAAGATCAACACATTACTATCCAGCCAGAAACAAAAGGTGCCAAAGGAAGGAAATCAACCTATGGCGAAGACAAGTTGATATTATGGGAGAATATAAAGCAAACTATTGTACAAATAAGATTTTAAACTGATAAGCGATGATGAATCTTGTTGATACTTTTTCCGAGTTTAAAACTGGGAAAAATATTGATCGACCTACGATGGTGAGAGTTTTGGAAGATGTATTCCGAACGCTCATCCGAAAAAAATATGGTAGTGATGAAAACTTTGATGTGATTGTCAATACTACCAAAGGTGACCTTGAATTGTGGAGAGTCAGAGCTATTGTGCCTGACGGAGAAGTGACCGATGAGAGTAGCCAGATCTCTATTTCTGAAGCTCAGTCTATCGACGAAGATTATGAGATTGGTGAAGAATGTTATGAGCAATTATTTTTAGAGGATTTTGGGAGGAGGGCGATTATGGCTGCCCGGCAAACCCTGATTTCCCGTATCATGGAGCTGGAGAAAGATGAGATATTCAAGCGATACAGTGAACGAATAGGAGATGTGCTGCTTGGTGAAGTGCATCAGATTCTTAAAAGAGAGATCCTG
>JBGTCB010000572.1:0-9737 GCA_041748995.1 Saprospiraceae bacterium
AATCAAGGATCTACCTTATCTGGAAGCTGGTCCGTACCATACAAATACAGTTGCAGGTCTAGAACTGGCCATGCAAATGCTGCAAAAAAGGCGTAATCCCAATAAGCAGGTTTTTATGATCACGGACGGAAAACCTACGTGCATTAAAAAGGGAAAAAAATACTATAAAAACCCATATGGTCTTGACAGACAGATCATTTCCCGGACACTCAATCTGGCAAGCCGGTTTCGGAAGATCAACATTCCGATAACGACCTTTATGATTGCCCGGGATCCATATCTCGTCAATTTTGTTGACCATTTTACCCGTGCCAATAATGGGAAGGCCTTCTACAGTAGTCTTGATGGTCTTGGAGAATTCATTTTCATGGATTATAAGAATGGCAGAAGAAAGAGCAAATAACATCCTGGTTATCCTGCACTTAAATAGAAGCAGTCACATACATGTTGGCCTGTTATTTGCGTTATCCAGCAAAGTAAAAATCGAGCCATCCTGGAAATGAAAAAAAGTGTTCCGATTCTCATTTTGCTGTTATGTTCCCTGGTCCGTCCATATGCACAGGAAATATATCAATGGGAAGATACTATCAGAAATGTCACGGAAGACATTATGATGTCAGACGAATGGACGGTGCGTGCTGCTTCACTTGAAAAAATGCCCTCCCTTCTATCTCATGCACTGGACCAGGAGGGTTCTTTTAATATATCATTTGATTCCTCCAGAATTTCTGTGATATATGCTCCGGATTCGTCTTTCCGCATTATAACCGGACCGGCAGTATTGCAGGGAGAGGATATAAAATACTCTGGATTACTCCAGAAGCAATCAGATGAGCGAAATCCCATCTTTTTTAGTGATAATTCTTACTCACCATATGATATTAATTACGAGGTTTTAAATCCGGATACCTGGAATGGGGCACTTTATTATAATCTGGTACCATTTGTTCATCAGAAAAGAGAATATTTCCTACTCTTTGGGTTCGCTGCAAAATCTCTCTTTGAAAACTCAAAAGTTGCCGAAGTACTATATTTTGACGATAATCTTCCAAAATTTGGAGCACCCGTTTTCCTGGATCAAAGAGGAGAAAGTAAAAACAGGATTTCCCTTGTCTATTCGGCTGATGTTGGTGCCCGGCTAAATTACGATACGACCATGCAAATGATTGTATACGATAATTTGATCCCGATGAATAGTCCTTACAAGGAAAGGAAAGTTTTAATGGTGCCGGATGGGAGTTATAGCGGATATAGTTTTAGCGATTCAGAGGGCTGGCTTTATATAGATAAATTGCCTGGAGAAATTCTCATCGAAGCCCCCCGTGAGAGACCTGTATTGGATGAAGAGAAGGGAAGGGATCTCTTTGGCCGGTCTACAAAGAACGAGTAGTATAACAGGTACATCCTGTTTTAGAGTATTCCTTAGATTTCGGTAAAGTCTTCCATACAATACTCTTTATTGCTAAGACCACCATAAATCATGACGGGAAGGTATTGAGTTTCTTCTGCAGCAATAAATCCGGTATGTTTCTTTTTTAACCGGTAGCGACCGTCTTTTACTTCGACAAAGTGATTCAAAGATCTTAGTATCGCCTTGTATTGAAGATCTCCATAACCGTAATAATGAAATGTCACCATTAATTCCTTGACAAAAGTCTCCTCCTCCAAAAATAAAAGGGGATCCAGACGCTCGAAAATAAAACGTTGAATATCGGTTAGTCCGTCTGCTTTTGATGCAAATCTTCGATAATGATTTTCTATCGCCTGTGGAAAATATTTAAAGACAGGGGGGCATTCAGTCATTAAACTATCAAACTCCCGATGGTCATCCGAGCAGTATATTTTCCAGGCACTTTTCATGAAATCTATTGCCTTTTTATCCATGATTTTTCTGCTCTGATATAGAGCAATCCACTCTGCTGGTTTAAGATGCCCCAATGTGATCCAATCCGGTTGATCTAATGATTTGCCCACGGTGATTAAAAATATTTTACAGTCTGGATTCAACTGAACAATAAGATTAATTGCCGCCATCATATTAACCTGACAAAAAAGATCATATTCAAACCAAATTGTAATTTCCTCATGAACATGGTCACGGATTTTTTTCAATTGAGAATCGGTTTTTTCCTCATAAAAATTATAGGAAATGTCAAGGAAATCCTTTAGGAATTTTTTTCGTGTATTTATGAAATCCATCGAGTTAATTTCATAAACAGTCGGTCCCTGACAATGTATTTCCCGCCAGACTGCATAATTTTGTTCAGGAAAGGTCAGCTTAAATGTTTCTACGACCGCATCACCGTTCAGAATATGAAACAATGTTTTTCAGGCTTAAATAGTTTCAGAATAATTATACAATATTTCGGGTTCTAAGTACTACTTCGCAGTTCTTAAAATGGTGATAACCCGGTCCGGGTAATCTGAAATGATTCCATCAATTTCCATGTTAAGAATTCTGTGGATATCGTCATTGTCGTTGACGGTCCATGGAATGATTGTCATTTGATCGGTATGTACTTTTTTCACAAGTTCTTTTGTCACCAGCCTAAAATCAGGACTGTAAATCTCGGGCTTGAAGGTGAGTAGCTGTAGGTTGGTTTGGTAATCACCCTGCTCTACTAAAAATGCCAATCGTATGTCTGGGGCTTTTCGATTTACAATCTCGAGCGATTCCGGATCAAATGATTGGATGATGACCCGATCACTGAGATTATATTCCCGGATTACATTTAACAACAGATCCGCGAATTCTTCAGCAGCCGGATGATAGACTCCATCATAGCCGGGATTTCTTTTAATCTCGATATTGTATTTTATATTTTCGAGTTTATGATCTTTGATCCATTGTTCCACTCGTTGAAAAACTTCATCCAGAGTAGGTTTATAAGTCTTAATTTTTAACTGCTCTGGAAACCCTGGATGGACCTTTGTTCCACAGTCGTACTTCTGAATGTCTTCAAGATTCATCTGATAAATGTTATGATTGGGTTCGTCTTCTTCCGAGATGCTACGGCCGAGGGCATCTTTCGAAATCACATGTGAAAAATAGGGTTCATGAGACACTACCACTCGATCATCACCTGAAATGACCACATCCAGTTCCAGGGTATTCACTCCGATTTCCATAGCTTTTAAGAAAGCTGGAATACTATTCTCAGGCATGAGCCCCCGACAACCGCGATGACCCTGGACATCGATCATTCGGTCACTGCTCACTGCTGAAGCATCTGGTCGATTGCATTTTTGAACCATCACCAACGAGATAAAAAGAAACATCCATTTCATATACAATGTTACTCAATCTTTGAATAGAAAGTCGTATGGGAAGTGAATATTAAGTGGATTAATTGCTATTCGACGTAATCCTGTCTGACGACTAATGTGACATAGTCACTCTCAAGCTCGATATACCCCTGATCATAACAAAAATGATAAGTCTTACCTGTTTTTGTGATATACGTATTTGTATAGTACCGGAAATTGAAACCCTCCTCCATTAATTTACTCCTGGTTATTTTGGTCTTTCCACTGGGATTCAGATCAAACAGAATGGACCGGTTCTTGCGGAGTATTCGATTTATATTGCGAATAAAATTGTTGGAATCACTGGTTTTTCGATTATTGAAAGAATTCCTGCATTGATCAGAGCAGAATTTCTTATCCCTTCGACCAAAAAACTCCATTCCACATTCCGGACAATTTCTTTTCATGGGAAGTCTACAAAGATTAATGAAAGTTACGGAAAATAGTAAATAAACTCCGGGGTTTAGACATGGATCATTCGAAAAAATTTTGATTTTCTGGATTTTCCTGTATTAAGGAAGAAATAAACTATTCTGCAAGTGGATGCTTTTGATATATTCAGACTGATTCTGAAGTCGTGCATCCTTATCCAGGGTAGTAAGACTGAGGAAGGTTTTTGGAATTGCCGGCGTTAAAAATTGATTCCAATTCCGGCATCTTTGTTGCACTATACGGTGTACCAAAACCTCGTCAGAGCTACGATTCTGCCGGTGTTTTCTGCGAATAACATCCCCGAAAAGCTTTAGGGCACCTCTATTAACCCCATTCATGGTAAAAACAATTTTCTTCGAAAATTTATTCAATAATATGCTGCGCCATACTTCGTTGATCGTCAGTCAGATAGCTACGGCTATCCTCCTTCCTACAGCCTTGTCTGGCTTGCATCTTATTGAATTTTTACTCATTCAGAGGTAAATAGAGGTGCCCTTTAAATATTCAGAAAGGTTCTCTTAAAATTTCTCTGGCAATGACCAATTTTTGAATCTCGGAAGTACCTTCACCGATGGTACAAAGCTTGGCATCGCGGTAGAATTTTTCAGCAGGATAATCTTTGGTATAACCATATCCACCATGTATCTGCACTGCATCGTTGGCACATCTGACCGCCACTTCTGAAGCATAAAGTTTTGCCATAGCGGCGAATTTGGTCATTTTCTCGCCCCGATTTTTAAGATCAGCCGCCTTTCTGGTCAATAATTCCGCTGCCTCAATCTCAGTGGCCATCTCGGCTAATTTAAAACTAATGCCCTGAAAACTTGCGATTGGCTTACCGAATTGTTCCCGTTCTTTAGCATAGTTTACCGAACATTCATATGCACCTTTAGCGATCCCTATTGACATAGCCGCAATTGAAATTCTGCCTCCATCAAGTACTTTCATTGCCTGGATAAAACCATCTCCAATGGCACCCAAAATCAAATCCTTGTGAATGCGACAATTGTCAAAGATCATTTCTGCTGTTTCGGAAGCTCGCATGCCAAGTTTATTTTCTTTCTTACCCGCTGCAAATCCGGGAGTACCTTTCGGAACAATGAATGCAGTCATTCCGTGGCTATCCAGGAGCTCTCCTGTACGTGCAATCACAACCGCCACATCGGCAGATTTGCCATGAGTGATCCATGACTTTGTACCGTTCAGGACATAGTAGTCACCGTCTGCAGTGGCAGTACATTGCATCCTCATGGCATCACTGCCTGTGTTAGGTTCCGTGAGTCCCCAGGCACCCAGATATTCACCGGTAGCCAGTTTACTCAGATATTCCGATTTTTGATCAATATTGCCGAAAAGATTAATGTGTCCGGAGCACAAAGAATTATGGGCGGCAACAGAAAGTCCAATAGCACCACAAACTCGTGAAACTTCCTCTATGACAGTCACATACTCCTGATAACCGAGACCCGCACCATGATATTCGATCGGTACTAAAACACCCAGGAAACCCTGTCGTCCCATTTCCCGTATCACATCAACAGGAAAAAACTGCTTTTCATCCCAATCCATAACATGAGGTCTGATTTTATGATCAGCGAAATCACGTACACTTTCACGAATTATTTTAACATTCTCAATCGTCTCGATATCCATAAGTATTTGGAGCCTGTCCTGATTAACAAAGTTACAATTAATAATATCCAGATTAGACAACCAGAAAGGTCTTAAAGTTCACTCCTTTTTCAAAAATACTACCTCGTCTCCTTGCTCTTTAATAGGTATACTTATCTTTCCACCAGGAATGAAGCTTTTCCCGTGCTTTTTGTTCGACCGGATTATTCTCAGGCTCATATAGTTTTGTGTTTTCCAGGCCCTCCGGTAAATACTCCTGACTTGAAAAGTTACCTTCATGATCATGGGCATTTGCATAGCCGCTACCATAGCCCAGTGATTTCATTAATAGGGTAGGAGCATTTCTCAAATGCAGAGGTACCGGCAAATTGCCCGTTTCTTTGACGGTAGAAATAGCACGACCGATCCCTTTGTAGGCTGAATTGCTCTTTGATGACAATGCCAGGTATACTGCTGCTTCAGCCATGATAATCCGGGCCTCAGGGAATCCAATCACCTGTACAGCCTGAAAAGCCTGGGTAGCCATTAGTAATGCATTCGGATTAGCCAGACCAATATCTTCGGAAGCAGAAATGATCATTCTCCGGCAGATAAATTTCTCATCTTCACCACCTTCGATCATACGTGCCAGCCAATACAGTGTGCCATTGGGATCACTTCCCCGGATTGATTTGATAAAAGCAGATATTATATCATAATGCTGATCTCCATCTTTATCATAGCGCATCAGGTTTTGCTGGATGGTTTCCGTGACGAGTTCATCATTGATCACCAGAGTTCTATGGGGATGGGCATCGGCTATGATCTCCAGAGCATTGAGCAATCGCCGGGCATCACCTCCCGAGTACTGTAGTAGTTTATGATACTCTGCTATGGTAATATCACGGTCACGGAAAACTTCATCTACGGAGAGTGTCTCTTGCACCAGGCTGATCAACTGATCTTTTGAAAGTGGCTCCAGAATATAAACCTGACACCTGGATAACAAGGCGGAAATTACTTCAAAAGAGGGATTTTCTGTCGTAGCCCCAATCAGGGTTACGATGCCCTGTTCAACCGCACCCAAAAGTGAATCCTGCTGGGATTTGCTAAAACGGTGAATTTCATCAATAAACAGAATCGGACTTGCTGCATCAAAGAAACGTTGATTCCGGGCTTTTTCGATGGCTTCCCTTACGTCTCGTACTCCGGAATTGATAGCGCTCAGGGAATAAAACGGAATTTTTAATTCATTGGCGATGACCCTGGCTAAAGTGGTTTTTCCAACACCGGGAGGCCCCCATAAAATGAACGAAGGGATTCGTCCGCTGTCCACTGCTTTTTTAAGTACACCTTTTGGCCCGACAAGATGTTGTTGTCCTATATATTTATCGAGTTTTTTGGGTCGCATTCTTTCAGCAAGTGGTATCATCCTGAAGACTTTAGGTGGTTACTGCAAATAGTTATTTTCTACTTCCCTGGAAATAGTAAACGATGATGTATGTTTTCCGCCTTCTCAGTCATGTAAGGTCAATGCGCATTAGATTATTGGCACCGGCACATAACGTGATTTATTTGCAGGTGAATGATTTCTGCAGTTAGTTGTTTGAGGTCAAACCACCGAATTCATAGTCAGCATTTGTTATGTGAAATGTTACCTTTTCTACTTTCCGGGTCACCCAGGTTGATATTTCCTTGTCTCTGCCGATTTCCCGGGTATGAGACTCCAACATAAAACCTTTAGGAAAATCTTTCAAATGGCCATATTTCGTTCCGGCAAATCGATCACTGAAGCCGGAAAAAGCACTTTGCCAGGAAATATCCAGGGCATCACTCACATAAAAGGTGCTTTCATATTCACCATCCGTGCTTTCGAATTCTTTACTAGGATATCCCGCAACTGTTTTGGTCTTTCCTGTGGATTTAAAAGTCCAATCCTGTGTAGTGCTGTCAGGCATTGACTGCATCATGGCCACACCCAGACCCATCATATTGGGGATTGCCTGTGCTGTTTTTTTCCCGTTGACATCTTCCATATAAAGTACAACAATATCATTCTTATTATCGATCAGACAAATGCGTTTATCCTTCTTTTCATATTGTTCCATGCCAAACACGGAACCATCAACGGATAAGTATAATACACTATTTTGGAGGTCCCCATTCGAAGTGATTTCCACAAAGACCTTATGATCAAATGAATATTTGTCTGGCAGATCAGCAGTTTCATTCATCCGGGCCATCCAGGTACCAGCAAGTTCCCCGTATTTCAAGGCAACGGAATCTGAATAATTAGCCTGATAAGCACTGTCCTGCCTGGATGCATCAATTAGCAATTGGTCAAAAGCATCTGACATTGATCTGTAAATTCGTTGAGCAATAGCTTCACTCGCCTTTTCTACCATCATATCTTCCACTTTATTCTCTGCTTTCTGGAGCGATCTTTTAATTACCCGATTGAGGATTCCCTGAGCATAATTACCATTGCAAATGAACAATAGCAAAGTGCTGACAAAGATGACTTTACACTTCATACTTAAAGCTTTTTTATTAATACCGGTATTGACTCCTTGTAAAGATAGGAATTTGATCATAAAGATCATGATCGACAATTCTGTAAAGATCGACAAACAATTTGGTCATGATTTTTGTATTCCTTTTGATATTAACTTTAGTTTAACCACCTCTTCTTCAGAACAATGGTATCTTAATGATCTAATATGACAGTCGAATCATCCAGGCTCTAATGAAGAAAGTAATATGGATCTTCCTTGTTACTATAAGCATGCATAACCTCCTGGTGGGCCAAAGACCTTTTGTGTGTAAGGGTGATTTCTACTTCACATTGAGTCCCCGACACTACAGTGAATTATTTTCGATCAATATTGATCCGGGTACCAACCGGGTCACCTTTCAGAATCTGAATATTGATTCTGGTTATGACCTGAATGCTATGGGTTACCGAAGCACCGATAATTTCATTTATATTATCGATCAGGTAAAGTATGGGTTGGTCCGCATCGATGCTGATGGCCAGTTAACAACCTTACGGGAACTATCGGAATTGCCAAAGTACCGTTATTTTGCCGGAGCTTGTACTCCTGATGGTAATTACCTGGTAATCGCAGGATCTCCTACAGATTTCGGGTTTGGAAGTGCTACGGTTAATCTGGTATTTATTGATCTTCGGGATCCTTCTTACCCCACCCGGCAGGTGAATATAAGGGATAGTCCATATATATTTTTTGATATGGATTTTGATCCTTTGACCGGAATTTGTTATGCTTATGACAGTAATTTTCGGACCCTTCTGAAGATTGATATTGAAAGAGGTATCACAACTCCCGTGGGTCGGGCAGGTCAACCATGTACATCAATGGGAACTCTCTTTTTTGACACCTTCGGAAATCTTTATGGTTATGGCCGTCCAGAAGGTGAGAATCTCCAAAACACTTTGTTTCAGATAAATACATCCACCGGAGATTTGACGGTAAGAACCACAGGTGAGGCTGCCGATCGTAGTGATGGCTGTTCCTGTCCATTTACGGTCAAGCTGGAAAAAGATGTTTATCCCCGGGAGGCATCACCTTGTTCGGAAGTGCTTTATACTTTTCATATTGCTAATGCAAGTGCAATCAGCCGTTCCGGAGTACAATTTTTCGATCCCATGCCCCAAGGGTTTGAAATCCTGGAAGTATTGCGCAACCCGTTTGGTGGTGATATTATTGACACCGGAGATCCCAGTGAATTGCTTATCAATAATATGACAATACCACTTGGCATAGACAGTCTGCTGGTCAAAGTTCGCATTGGAGAAGGGACTGCCGGATACTACCATAACCAGGCAAGACTCGATGGCCTGCCACAGTCACTAGGTGGTTTTACACTCTCCGATGATCCAACGACCCTTATCCGAAATGATCCTACAAGGTTGCTCGTTATTCCCCTGGATGTCGACCTTAAAAGTCAAAACAGGCTGGTTTGTGAAGGAGATACCTTGATTTTGAGTGGCAGCCAGGTAGGTGCGAACTATCTTTGGCAGGATGGATCGACAAATATCAGCATAGGGGTCACAGAACCCGGTGTATACTGGGTGGAAGCCAGAACATTATGTGAGGTAGTGTATGATACGATAGAAGTTGAGTTTTCTCCTCCATTGACCATAGAACTCGGTGAAGACAGGAATGTTAATTTGGGTGATAGTTTCACCCTATCTCCTGATATTCTCGGCATGGAGCCTTATAGTTATAAGTGGTCGGAGTCAGACGAAATACAAACTATTTCCTGCCTGGATTGTGCCCAGACTGTAGTAACACCTTATTTTGACACCCGCTACCGGGTCATGGTGACCGATGCAGCAGGTTGTGAGGAAACTGATTTTATTGATG
>JBGTCB010000573.1:0-5606 GCA_041748995.1 Saprospiraceae bacterium
AGGCATCATTTGGTATTCTGTCTGCCGGTATTAGCGCTGGTATTCTACAGAAGAAAATTGATGGCAGTCAATTGAGGGCTCCTGACGGCTTTTATGAAGGTTTTACTATTAACCATAATGATCCAATTTTATCCAGTACGATCGGCACCGGCATTGGGCCTAGTGCTTCACTCGGCTTATATTTTGCAAATGACTATCTGGAAGCCGGAATAGCCGTTGACCAGATTTTAGGGCAGACAATTGTTTTAAACAATGAAGAGGAGACCTCTTTTCAGTTCAAAAAGATCACTTCGGCCTTCGTTGAATACAGCTATTATGTCAATGAAGAATTGCAATTGTATCCCTCAGTTTTTGTGAAGACCGATGGCGTACAGACACAACTGGATGTTGGTGGCCGCTTTGATTATCAGGAAATCTATTTTGGAGGATTGACTTTTAGAGGTTACGACAAACGAACAATAGATGCACTTGCAGTCTTCATAGGTACAAGGGTTAGTCAGAATTTAAGTCTTGGATATGCTTATGATATAACCTTGTCTAAACTTAGAACCTACAGTGAAGGCACCCATGAGATTGTAGTACATTACAATTTAGGAAAGCCTATAGGAGTTGGAAGACCAGAACGAGTGATCTATAATCCGAGGTATTAGGTCGAAAACAACCTATTGAAAAATGAACAAGTAAATGTAATATTGGCAAGGTTCTTGACGTTAGCAGATCTGTATGAGGCCCAAATTGAATGTCAAATTTTAATTAATTTGAATATTTTTGAAATCAATTTCATTTAACACTAATTTAGAGTAGCTGCAAAACAGGTTTAAGTAATGGAAAGAATAGCTGTAAGTTTTTTTGGTCTATTGGTGCTCTCAATTTTCGTGTCCTCATGCGGAAGTAACAAGGCCGGAGGTGATTTGATCGGAGTTCAGGACCGCCCTAAATGGCAGGCCGATGTGCCTTTTGGTATGGTCTATATCAAATCCGGAACTTTTCAATTGGGCAGTGGAGATGAAGACGTAAGCCGATATTACATCAGACGTCCAAAGACCATTTCCATAAATGGTTTCTATATGGACGAAACCGAGATTACGAACAATGAATACCGACAGTTCGTCTATTGGGTACGCGACTCGATTGCGCATACGATCCTGGGTGACTATATCACGGATGATTTTGGCAATGAAAGAATTGATTGGGAGCTCGAACTAGACTATAGTGATGAGTCATTGGAGGACCTCTTTTATCAGGGTGATAATATGATAGGAGGAAGACGGGAACTAGATGCTGGCCAATTGGTCTACAACTATGAATGGATCGACCTGAAAGCTGCAGCTCAGGATCAGGGGCGATCTCCAAGAAACTCATTCATCCGAAAAGAAAAATCAAAGATTTATCCGGATACCTTATGCTGGATCAGGGATTTTGCCTATTCCTATAATGACCCTATTGCAAAGAATTACTTCTCTCATCCGGCATATGATGATTATCCGGTTGTAGGTATTGACTGGCATCAGGCTAATGCCTTTAGCCATTGGCGAAGTATGATCTGGAATGCCAATAAAGAAAATTCGTTTGGTGACGAATTCAGATTACCTACCGAGACAGAATGGGAGTATGCAGCCAGAGGTGGTCATGAACATGCCATGTATCCCTGGGGTGATCCATACGTAAGAAATGCAAAAGGTTGTCTGCTGGCAAATTTTAAACCAGGTAGAGGTAATTACCCTGAAGATGGTGGTCAATATACTGTAAAAGCAGATGCCTATTATCCGAATGACTATGGTCTCTATAATATGGCCGGTAACGTTTCAGAGTGGACAAGCAGTGCATTCGTTGAAAATGCATATTCTTTCATTCACGACATGAACCCGGATATTCGATACGATGCCCTTGAAGATGATCCTGATACTTACAAAAGGAAAGTTATCCGGGGTGGCTCATGGAAGGATATCGCTTACTTTCTGCAAGTCAGCACCCGACACTGGGAATATCAGGATACTACAAAATCCTACATCGGTTTTCGTTGTGTGCTTCCTTTCCAGGGAAGAGCAATCAACGATTTTAAATAAAACAAATCACTCAGTCCGTTCGATCAGAAATAGAAGAATGATACCCGACGCATTGATATGCCAGGATATCATCCTTGTATGCCTTTCAGAAATACAATTGTCTAGAGAAAACCTTTCCCGCTCAAATACACTAATTTGAATACTATTTACGTAATAGATATTGGTTTTCTTTTATTCATTAATCTTTTAAAACGGTTTTTACGATGGCTTTCTATAAGAGTAATTGGTTTAAGTACCTAAAGAATCTCATTATTGGTGTCGGTGCATCTTTAGTGATGATTGGTGCACTCGGCAAAATTAACAGCGAACCCTGGGGTGGTATCGCTATTACAATCGGTCTGGTAACGGAAGCAATTCTGTTTCTGGTCTTAGGTTTATTACCCCCGGAAAAGGACTATTATTGGGATAAATTATATCCTGGATTGGGAGATTATGCAGCGAATTTACAACCGGTTGCAGGTATCAAGTCCAATGGAGCACCAACGGTGAAACAATTGGATGGCGAAAAGGTAGAAGCACAACTAACAGGAATGTTGGATGAATTACGGGGTATGTCCAAAAACCTTGGCTCCCTCAGGGCACTGCAGGAAGTTGATTTCAGCAGTACCGCCCAGCAGGTGAAAACTATGAATAATTTTTACACTAAACTGAATGAAGCAATGGCTGAACTCACTGATACGGTAGATGATACCAAAGAGTACAGAGAACATATTACTTCATTGAATAGAAATCTGGGAACTCTCAATACCGTTTATGGTAACATGCTTCATGCAATGTCCAATCCGGTAGGAAGAAATGTCTAAAGGGATTCCCGTTAAGATCCTATTTCAATTTTAGTGAACTAACTTAATAAAATAAAGATATGTCAATTCCTAAGGAGCCGCGTCAGTTGATGATTAACATCATGTATCTGGTGTTGACAGCGCTGCTGGCTTTAAATGTCTCTGCCGAGATTTTTAACGCCTTCAAGGTCGTCGACAAAGGGCTAACTGCATCTAATGAATCTTTAGATGAATCCAACAGTAAACTCCCCGATGTGATCAAAGAACGCGCAAAAAAGAGGCAGGAACTGGAGGTATATGCTCAACGAGCCGAACCTGCCAGACAACTAGGTCAGGAACTTTCTGACTATATTGATCAAATGGTTGATTACATGATTGATCAATCAGGTGATAAGAATGGAGTCGCCGATGACGGAGACTATGTAGAAGTAGATGGGGTGATGGAACTGCGAGGCATGAAAGATAAAGACATTACTACCCGCCTTCTGGTCGATGAAGGTAAAGGAGCCGAACTGAAAGCAAAAATTGAAGAAATAAGAGCTAAGTTTTTAGAACTTATTGATGAAGAAGACCGGGCGGTATTTGAACAGGAAATGGCACTGGTCATCGATGATGAGACATGGAAAACCGCTAGAAAGAAGAAGAATCTCTCCTGGCAGTCTTTCAACTTCCGTCAAATGCCTTTGGCTGCAACCTTGCCAATATTCAGTAAATTCAAAAACGATGCAAAGTCAACAGAATCATCCGTCTTGAACTATCTGATGGGCAAAGTCGGTGGAGAGGATGTGGTATTTGATAAGTACACGGTAGTATCAGCACCAAAGAAATCGTACATGATCAGAGGTGAAACCTTTGAAACGGAGATTTTCTTGAGCGCGGCTACCGGAGGTTCATCGAATACCGGTATTTCTGTCCGGGTTAATGGCTCACCGGTAAGTGTAAACTCAGAGGGCGTTGCCCGCTGGACTGCACCGGCAAGTGGAGCAGGCATCAAAAAATACACAGCGGATATTACGGTCACCAATCCTGTGACAGGAGAAGCGAACAACTATAAAAAAGAGTTCGAGTTTGAAGTGGGTGAACGATCAGTATCGGTATCAGCCACTAAGATGAACGTATTTTATATTGGGGTAGATAATCCCGTTGAGGTTTCTGCTGCCGGTATCTCCAGTAATGATATGCAGGTTAGCATGAGCGGAGCTGGTGAAGGTACTATTAAAAGAGCAAGTGATGGCAGTTATGTAGTCAATGTAGGAAAGCAAACAAGAGCGGGTGAATTTGCCAAAATTAATGTTGCTGCTCCTGGTATTTCAGTAGCTAAAGACTTTCGGGTTAAGCGCATTCCTGATCCTGTGCCGACACTTAGCGGTAAGGTTGGAGGAGCCATAGGCAATGGTGAACTCAGGGCCCAGCAGGCCTTGATTCCTACTCTGGACAATTTTGATTTTGATGCCCGATGTCAAATTGTTGGGTTTCAAATCATCCGTTCCGCAAAACGGGAAGATCCGGAGTTGAATGCCAATAAAGGTGGAAAGTTTGATGACAAAACGAAAGCACTGGTCGACAAGGCAAAACCGGGTGATATTTTCTTATTTGATAATATCAAATGCAGTTGTCCTGGTGATCCTGCAGCTCGCACATTGCCTTCAAGTGTATACAAAGTTCAATAACACAACGATTTAATATCAAAGAGCATGAAAGTTGTAAAATTAGTAGGCCTTCTGTTTGGCTTGTTCGCAATGACATCGACCTTTGGTCAGATTGCCGAAGAAATAGTCACCGAGTCTTCAGATCCTGAAGTTGATGAAGTCTTGATCACCCCTCTTGATGATATCGTCGAGAAGCGGATCATGCATGAACGTTTTATTCTGCCCTATGAGCCAGTCCGGGAAGCCGATTTATTTTGGGAGAAGCGAATCTGGCGGGTTCTCGATATCAGGGAGAAGATGAATCGTCCATTTTCATTTCCGGAAGCTCCATTCTTCACGATCCTGGTTGATGGGGTCGAGTCTGGATCGCTCACCCCATATGGTGACGAGAAATTTACCAACAAGTTATCTACAGAGGATATTACCAGACTGCTCTTTAGTATTGATACGACGTTTGTTACGAATCCTGACACCTACGAAGATGAAATGACCATTGTGCAAAACGAGATCAATTTTGAAGACATCAAACGCTTTAGAATTAAAGAGATCTGGTTTTTTGATGAGGAGAGCAGCACTTTGAAAGTCAGGATACTGGGAGTCGCTCCGGTGAAAGACGTTTATGAAGAAAGTACCGGAGACTTTCTCTTTGAGCAACCCTTGTTTTGGGTATATTATCCGGATGCCAGAGAATACCTGGCCCGGCATAAGGTGTTCATTCCAGGCAATGATGCCAACCCACTTTCCTGGGAAGATTTTTTCGAAATGCGACCTTTCTCCAGCTACATTTATAAAGAATCAAATGTAGATGGTTTCAGATTGCAGGATTATCCCTCATTGGCAGGTAGTGATTTAAATAGTGGTATTCAGAGATTGCTGGAGTCGGAGAAGATCAAAGCATCTATCTTCAACTTTGAACACGATCTTTGGAGCTATTAATAGCTAAAAAACAGAACTATAGAAATGTGCTGTCAGTTTTCTGGCAGCACTTTTTTTTTAAGCGGGATTATGTATTAGGGTTTTGTCGTGAAAGGCAGAAGTGCAATAAAGACGGGTGCTCCAGAGGTTTTTGAGGGCGCAGACATGGTCACCATCATGGCGAGCATCAAAAA
>JBGTCB010000574.1:0-5461 GCA_041748995.1 Saprospiraceae bacterium
AAGATGTTTCCTTCGGTACAATTAATACCGGTGCTTCCGATTTTCGGGCCAGATGTGAAGCGACACTTCCAAAAACCTTTTCGAGGATGTCTGATTCGCCAGTAGAACCTACGACCAATAACACATCTGACTCCGTTGAAAGTCTGGTGAGTTCTTCGATAGGAAAGCCCAAAATAAATTTAGAGCTGACAGTCACTCCCATTTCACTGCCTAATTTCTCACACAGATCCTTTAATTTTTCCCTTTTGACCGTCTCAATACCCGGATCAATCATATAGCCGTTGTTTAAATCTGTGGCCGGATTTAATACATGCACTAATTCTAATCCACCTCCCAGGTAACGGGCTAATTGAGCACCGTACCTTGCTGCATTTTCTGCGGTTTTGGAAAAATCAGTGGGTACAATTATTTTATTGGTGACTATAGAACTCATTTGTGAGGTTATTTTTCTGATCGCATTTGAAAATGTTTCTTTATCGCGGTATTGTCTTTGTTCCAGTTTAACTTCAGTCTGAATAACGATCGTTGGTATTGAGTTAATTCCCTCTTTGATAAACTGATCGACATCCGCTATAGTTTCTACATCAAAGGGAGTCCTGGAGCTTTCCATCCATTTGGAGATCATTGCTTTCAAATCCTCCTGTTGTTCTACCCCATAAACCTTAAACCTGATCATGCCCACTCTCGCTTTATTTTGCTAATGCTTCGATAATATCGTGAGTGGTCACCAAGCCCAGTAACTCTCCATTTTCCACAACGGGGATGGCATGCAATATATTTTCCCGGAAGACTTCGATTGCTACATCAATGCGATCTTCCGGCGTTAGAGTTGCCAGACCTTTGGTCATCACTTCACCAACCTTGTACGCCTTCAAACGACTTTCCTCAAATACATCTTTGTAAGGTATCTGATTGAAACTCCGCTGGTAATGCAGAAGATCGCTTTTGCTGACCATGCCTACCAGTTTCTTAAACTCCACAACCGGGAGATGATGAATCCGGTGATTATCAAAGATCGTCTTGACATCCAGCAGGGTGTCCTTCGGATGAACTGTGATGAGGTTCCGGCTCATGATGGTTGAGATCCTGTCTAATAAATTGAGTGCCATTTTCAATGAAATTTATATTTGCTAAGTCTCCACAAGTTACTTGCAAGGACAAATTGCACACATGATCTGACTCATAAATTCTCATGATCCTGATCATCTGGCAAATATGTTACCTTCGGGTTTAATAATTTGTTTTGAGAAAAAATCAGTCATCAAATCTTGGCAAGCGGTTGGCGGCAGTCATTGATACAGTGATTGATGGAGTGATCACGATCGACACAAAGGGAGTTATTGAATCAGTCAACCCAGCAGCAGCCCGGTTATTCCTCTATGAAGCGGCAGAATTGCTGGGTAAGAATATCTCTATGCTTATGCCTGATCCTCACCAATCCCAGCATGATCAATACCTGAAAAATTATCTATCAGGTGGACCTGCAAAGATTATCGGGATCGGTCGGGAGGTTGAGGCTCTGAGAAAAGACGGTACTATCTTTCCTATACGTCTGGCGGTCAGTGAAGTACAGCTTGACGATGGAGAGATCATATTTACCGGCATTATTCATGATCTCACAGATTTAAAAAAGTTTGAATATGACCTGGTCAAATTAAATCGCGAACTTGAATCGATTATAGACTATCGTACGGAGAAATTAAATGAAGTGATCAACAAATTACTCGATCTGAACCGGAAGTATGAGCAGGAGATCGACCATCGGAAAAAGGTAGAAGGAACGCTGCGCGATCATCAACAAAAACTTACTAAAATGCTCGATCGGGAGAAAGAACTCAATGAACTGAAGAGCCGTTTTCTGTCAATGGCGTCGCATGAATTTAAAACTCCCCTGAGTACCATTCTATCATCCGCTTCCCTCATTCGTAAATACAGTCTGGAAGACCATCTGGAAAAAAGAGAGAAACACATCGACCGGATTCGGAATTCGGTTGAACATCTTGATGCCATTCTCAACGATTTTCTTTCCCTCAGTAAACTGGAGGAGAACCGCATAGAAATCAACCTCGAACAATTCTCGATGGAAAAACTATGTAAGGAGGTGAGTGATGAACTACGAGGTCAACTTCAGTCAGGTCAATCAATCATTTACGAGATTGATCCCAACGAACTGAATCTCTATACCGATCGCCGGATATTAAAAAATGTACTCTTTAATCTCATTTCCAATGCTTCCAAGTACTCAGGTAGCGGAAAAATTATCTTATGTCAGACGCGGGAGATTAATAGTAAGATCGAGATCTCCATTAAAGATGACGGGATCGGTATTCCTATGGAAGATCAAAAGCATCTCTTCACCCGTTTCTTCCGGGCAAAGAATGCGATCAATATCAAGGGCACCGGACTGGGACTCCATATCGTTCAGCAATATCTGCAATTATTGAAAGGTCATATCGAATTTACCAGTGAACCTGGTAAAGGAAGTATATTTACCGTTTATTTAAATTCATAAACAATGGCAAAAATACTCATCATCGAAGATAATCAGGATGTGAGGGAAAATATCGCTGAAATTCTTGACCTCGCAGGTCATGAAACCGACACGGCCGAAAATGGGAAAATTGGCGTTGAAAAAGTGGTAGATAATACACCTGACCTGATATTGTGCGACGTGATGATGCCTGAATTAGATGGCTTTGGGGTTTTGAAAATCATCGGTAAGAATCCCAAAACAGCGAGTATTCCCTTCATTTTTCTTACTGCCAAGACGGAGCAGACCGATTTCAGAAAAGGTATGGGCCTCGGAGCCGATGACTATATCACCAAGCCTTTTGATGATACGGAATTATTGGATGCGATCGAAATCAGATTGAGAAAAAGCGAGCATATAAAGAAATCCTTTGCCCGTACCCCGGAAGGCCTTAATCAGTTTTATGATGATGCAAAAGCTCATAATGATCTGATAAAACTTTCGGAAAACCGGGAAGAAAGAAACCTCACCCGTAAGACAAAAGTATTTGAAGAAGGCCAGAGAGCCAATTGGTTATATTTCATTTCAAAAGGTAAAGTAAAAGCCTACAAGACTAACGAGTTTGGCAAAGAACTGATTACCCATATTTATTCGAATGGGGATTTTTTCGGTTATGTACCCCTGATCACAGACTCAACCTATGAGGAATCAGCCGCGGTCATAGAAGACTCCACCTTAGTTTTAATTCCAAAGTCAGATTTTAATCTGCTTTTGTTTGGCAATCGGGAATTTGGTGTTCAGTTTATTAAAATGTTAGCCAATCAGGTCAGTGAAACAGAAGAAAATCTCATCAATCTGGCTTATGATTCTGTGAGACAAAAAGTGGCTAGAGCTTTAGTTATTCTATATTATAAATATCAACAGGACAACCAGGCCCGCTTCTCCATCCTCCGGGAAGATCTTGCCGCTTTGGCAGCAACAGCCAAAGAAACGGTCATTCGAACCATTTCGGATTTTAAAGAAGAAGGTCTAATGACTATTGAAGATAATGATATCGTCATCAAATCTGTTAAGGCACTGGAAAATCTTCGATACTAATATATCATCTCTGTGTCAAAATTCTGCACATTGAATTCTGAAACTGATTGCTGAGCAGTGATCAATGACCGCATATTGAAGATCGCATTTAAATAGACAACTAAGACCAATTTATGGATCTTCGAATGTGGCAATATGAATAGAATATGGCTAAATATTTTCCCTATTTTCCTTTAATTTGCATTCAGGTGAGGTACAATAAAAAAACTTTTACCAACCCACTTGTGATAAAATTTAACTTGATGATCCTGCCTCAACAGGATAAATTTCGATGAAATCCAGTATCGGAACCAACAATGTTAAACCCGGATTACTCATTGGGTTTTCGTAGTGAGAGGTAAAAATGCAATAAAGACGGGTGCTCCCAAGCGCTTTTGACTCGCAGACATGGTCACCATCATGGTGAGAATCAAAAAGGGCTTATGTGCCCGTATTTGCAGCAGTTTTACCTCGTAATAGATAATCCAATGCATAATCCGGGTTAAAGATCACCTCTCTACTCTTAGGAGGCTGTTGAAATACCCAATTTGCGCTGATATTTATGAGATCATTTTTTTTTGTCAAAAGATTGCAGCCGTTCTCGTCGTTTCTGACTTTGTTGATCCTCAGTCAGTTACAACCCGGTAGCTTCCTTCGTCTCGCCGCGTCAGAAAGCGACGATTTACGGCTTCAGCATCAACCTGAGTATTTCAACAGCCTCCTAGCTATGGGATCTTGTCTTAAAAGAAACCCCCAACATTATTGTGAGAAATAATGGAAGTGCTAAAAATGGTAAAACCCAAAGTTTTGTCAGTACTCCAACGATTACCAGCAGCATCATCAGGTAAAATCGCATAACAATGGTGCTAAAACTTAAATCAAACATTTTCATTGCCTGTAATTTTATAGTTCAAAACTGTATTAAAAATAAAATACTGCAAAACCCATCAGGATGACCGTTGTCATGCTATTTTATGATTCCTGTCAAACCATCAGATGATGAGATAATAACTGCCGGGAGGATCCTGGTATATTGCTCTTTACTGCCCGGCGGTTTTTTTCATCCATTACTCTATCTTTGCTGTTTACACCGTCAGATCTCTCGGTCAGGAGATATGTTTTCAATACCACGAAATCATGAACCTTCGTTCAAATTTACTTGATCCGATAAAAAAATATACACGCAGGTATCTTTTGCCGGATGTCTCTGCTGCCATCACCGTGACTGTCTTGCTGGTGCCTCAGGGCATGGCCTACGCACTTTTGGCCGGTGTACCTCCCATCTATGGCCTTTATGCCGCCATTGTACCCCTCCTGATCTACGGCATTAGTGGTTCTTCCCGTCATCTCTCCCTTGGTCCAGTGGCCTTGTTGTCCATTTTATTACTTTCCGGCCTTACCAGGTTGGCCGAACCTGGAAGTATAGAGTTTATCAATCTGGCAATTACCACCGCACTAATAGCTGGCCTTATTCAACTTCTTTTGGGTCTGACCCGCATGGGTTCACTTATCAACTTCCTTTCTAATCCCGTTTTCATCGGCTTTATTGCAGCTGCAGTGGTCATCATATTGGGTAGTCAGATTGCCAACCTATTGGGCCTTGACACAAGTCATAATAGCCACTTCCCGGATCTGATATACAATTTACTGACTTCGCTGGATCAAACACATTGGATTACAATGTTGATCGGAATAGGAAGCTTGCTGACATATTGGGGCTTAAGGATGATAAATACCAGGTTACCAGGTGCTCTCATCGTTGTAGCTTTTTCGACACTAATTACCTATTATTTTCGGCTGGATCAATATGGGGTGAGTATCGTGGGATATGTACCGAAAGGCCTGCCGCATTTCGTAGTACCTACTTTATCGAAGGAGATTTTTTTTCAGTTACTACCAGTGGCATTGACGATT
>JBGTCB010000575.1:0-4182 GCA_041748995.1 Saprospiraceae bacterium
CGGTTACCGACGGCCCACTGATATTCAGTTTAAAGCAATACCATCTATTTTAAAGGGTGAAGATGTACTGGCAATCGCCCAGACAGGCACAGGTAAAACTGCTGCTTTTGTGATCCCGGTTTTGCACCTGATTGCCACTCAGCCAAGAAGAAATGTGAAGGGCCGATCACCCCGCTGCCTGGTCATGGTACCAACCCATGAGTTGGCGACTCAGGTGGCAGGAGTCTTCGAGACTTTAGGCCGCAATACCCGCATCTCCATTCTGGCACTATATGGCGGTGTGGAACAAGACTCGCAAATTGAGATGTTAAATAGGGGGGTAGATGTCCTGGTAGCTACTCCGGGTCGGATGTTTGATTTGAGAGCCCAAAACGTGTTGGATCTCGATTTTGTCGAGATTCTGATTCTGGATGAAGCAGATCATATGCTGGATCTGGGTTTCATAAGGGATATCCGGGATCTGATGCGCTATCTACCCAAGAGAAGACAAACACTTTTTTTCTCTGCCACTATTGACGATGCGATAAAGAAAATAGCTTATTCACTGGTACATAAACCTATCCGCATCCAAATATCTCCGAAAGATCCGGTGTCGAAAAACGTCGAACATTGTGTCTTTTTTACCTCACAGGATGAAAAGAGGTTTTACCTGGAAAAATTAATCAGACAACACTCCGATAAAAAGATTCTGGTCTTTGTTCGGACAAAAGTCAGGGCAGAGCGGATAGCAAAGGCCATGGAAAGGGTTCAAATCAAGACGATCACAATGCATGGTGGGCTCGATCAAAAGCTGCGCACGGAAGCCATGGATCATTTTAAGAGAGGAACAGTTCGAATAATGATCGCCACAGATATAAGTGGACGAGGTGTGGATATTCCGGAAGTAGCCCTGGTGGTTAATTACGATCTACCGGAGCAGGTCGAATACTATGTGCACCGGGTTGGTCGAACGGGTAGGGGAGAGCACAAAGGTCTTGCCATATCATTTTGCAGTGAAGAAGAAAAGCAGTTGCTGGGGGAGATCGAGGATTGGCTTGGCAAACCGGTTGCTACCCTTCAGATTAGCGGGGAAGAACGGAAAAACATACTGGCTGAATCCGCAGATTTCAAACCTGACATTCAATTGCTGATGAAGGAAATTGAAGAAGGTCAGCGAAAATCAAAAACTAAAAAAAAGAAATAGTGGTTTTACCTTCTGAGAAAGTTGTTCATTCAATGGATTTAGAAACAAAGAGACTTTTTTTGAAGGAAACGGATTGGGATGATCTGGGAATCATTCACGCATTGCTTTGTGAGCCTAAAGTTGAAAAATACAATACAATCGGTATACCAGGAAATCCCCAGGTTACCAGTGCGATCATTTCCGGTCCTATTGAGGACAGACAGAATAAGAGACGAACTTTGTACGAGTGGACTATCCGGCAAAAGGAGAACAACGAGATACTCGGCATTGCAGGACTAAGTCTCGCTGCCGAACGGTTTCGTAGCGGAGAAATTCATTATAGCCTTTTTCCCGATCAATGGGGAAAGGGGGTCGCTTTTGAAGCACTAAAAAAAGTCGTGCGGTTTGCATTTAAAGATCTCATATTACACCGTATTAGTGCAGGTGTCGCCGTCTCCAATGAGCGTTCTATTAAATTGTTGGAAAAATTGGGGATGCAAAGGGAAGGCCGGGGCCGAGAAGTTTTACCCATCCGTGGAGAATGGGTTGACAATTATCGCTATGCCATTCTGGAAGATGAATACTGAAAAAATCCTATCCGATTTATTTTCGGATTAAATATTGGGCACCTCTATTTACCTCTGAATGAGTAAAAATTTAATAAGATGCAAGCCAGTGCTTGTGAATTGTAAATAAGTTTAGTATAAAACGTAGTTATTCTGTGCCAAGACAAATCTGGGATGCTGACCGAAGCGTCAGTAGAAACAGAACCGCGGATAGCCGAGCTACGTAAGGTCTCTGGTGATGAAGTATTGGTGCAAAAGAACAGTTGCATGGTATACTTATTTGCGAATCGCAACACTATATAAGGCTGGACACCGTCCTCCGGAGGCCGAAGCCTCCCAGGCGGACGCTGTCGCCCAAAGCTTTAGCGTCGGGTCGAGGAAGGAAGATAGCCGTAGCTATCTGACTGACCCGTCTGCCAGGGCTTGCCGGGCAGACGATCAACGAAGTATGGCGCTGCATATCAAGGGTGCCTCTATAAACCCAGTTCAATTGTCAACCGCTTATCTACGATAAGCTATTCAAAATAACCTGAGTGATACTTCGAAATTTTCAAAGAAAATTGTTTTTACCATGAACGGGGTTAATAGATGCCCTATTATTCCTGGATAGCTTTTACTTCTTCCACGCTGACAAATTCGCCTTTATTGTCCCAACTGTTTAAGACATAATTCATCACATCAGCCACTTCTTCATCTGACAAATACAAGGGCAGCATGATATTATTATACTTTATTCCATTGACCATAATTTCACCTTTCTGACCATATTTAACCGCGTAAATCGACTCTTCTCTTTTTTCAAGTAAGTAGTCTGCACCAGCCAATGGAGGGAAAACACCGGGTACTCCTTCGCCTTCATACATATGACAATTAATGCAAAAATCCTGGTAGATTTCTTCACCTCTTTTCATACTTTGGATGAGTTTGTCATCCTGAGGTTTTACGAGAAATAAGAACAGCGCAGTGAGGATTAAGAAACCAAATTTCATTTATGCGGCAGGATTTATTTTAAAGACGCCTTTGCCTTCTACGGAAAAGTAAATAAACCCATCAGGGCTTTGTTTTATGGATCGCATCCTGCCAAAGCCATCGAGAATTTTCTCCTGTAATGTAACTTTGTTTCCATCCAGTTCAACACGATGGATGTAATTGAATTTGAGAGATCCCACCAGAATACTGCCATTCCACGAGGGATATTTTTCACCGGTTACAAAGGTCATACCACAGGGTGCGATCGAAGGTACCCAATAGGTAGCCGGTTGTTCCATGCCCTCTTTGGCCGTAATGTCGGTGATTTTTGTTCCATTGTAGTTGATCCCATATGTGATCACCGGCCAGCCATAATTTTTTCCTTTGGCGATGATATTTAATTCATCTCCACCCTGAGGACCATGTTCATGCGACCAGATTTCTCCGGTAGTCGGATGTAATGCCATTCCCTGTGGATTCCGATGTCCATAGCTATATATGGAGCCTACGGCATTATTCTGATCAACAAAAGGATTGTCATCCGGGATGGTTCCATCATCATGGATCCGGTGTATTTTACCATTGTGATTGTTCAAACTCTGTGGATTTTCGTTATGAGCACCACGGTCTCCTACTGAAACAAAGAGGTAGCCTTCTTTGTCGAAGGTTAGCCGGCTTCCCCAATGCTGACCCCGGCTGGTTTCCGGTAAGGCTTTGAAGATAACTTCCTGATCTTTTAGAGTGTTGCCATCCAACCGGGCTCGCATGACTGCGGTGTTCCCACCATCTCCCCGACTGGAACTTTCCCCATACGTGAGGTAAATCCAGCCATTTTCAGAATAATTGGGATGTGTTTCAACATCCATAAGCCCTCCCTGACCTCTCACATAAACGTCCGGCATGCCTTCAATCCGGATCTTACTGCCATCGCTCAGCCGGAATAGGTCACCATCTTTTTCGGTAACCAGCAAATCACCATCCGGTAAGAAAGTAAAGCTCCAGGGGTTCTTAAAATCAGTAGAGATGGTTTCCACTGAAATGTTGACAGGACTGGTAGTCAGTTCAGGGAACTGCTGGGCACAACCCCATTGCAGGGCAAACATTAAAATTAAAAGACTTTTTAAGGATGTAAACATTCGATTTCTCATGATCATTTTATCAACGTAGACATTATCCAAATGGATGCAAAACTAACGCTTTTAACAAGACATGTGTTATCCGGTCCGGCAAACCAATGGTCACAATTTTCGGTATGTCATCCGGAAAGGGTTCGGAGGTCTCTACCCGAAAATGAATGACAGTTAAAAGCCTATGGAAGTAACCAACTTTCATTGAGATTTGTTTGATCTTTTTTTTTAATAAGAATGCTTGCAGACGTTCAAGTCCTTTCTTACTTGTTGATTCTCTGTTAGTTACGACCCTCTGACTTCCTTCGTCTAATCATATCAGAAAATGACGATTCGCAGATGCAGCAACAACCCAAAA
>JBGTCB010000576.1:0-4242 GCA_041748995.1 Saprospiraceae bacterium
TTCAGAGGAACTACAGGTACCAAAAATTATACATTGGTAATAGCTCGCCAATTGCACAAGCGCCGTTCCGACACCTCCGGCAGCTGCATGGATCAGGACATTATCATTTTGCTGTAAATTAGCCATTTCATGAGCCAGAAAATATGCGGTACAGTATTGGGTTGCGAGAGCTGCTGCTACTCCGGCAGAAAAATTTTCCGGCACCTTATGTGTGACAGCTCCCTGGGCAATGGCATACTCAGCATATCCGGCAAATCTGGTTAGAGCGACCACCCGGTCACCCTTACGAAGATGACCAATGGCTGAGCCAGACTGCTCAACCCACCCGACCACCTCATACCCCAATAAAGCGGGTATCGGAGGGGCGCCCTTATACAATCCAAGACGAGCCATCACATCAGCAAAATTTAATCCAAAAGCTTCTACTCGAATTAGTACCTGATCGCGTGATGGTACCGGCACCGGGATTTCCCTCAACTGAAAAGCTGATTCTGCTTTTCCATATTTGATAAGATAAGCTGCCTTCATCATAAGAGTCAATTTGCAGATAACTTCACTTCTTTACTAAGCAAACGTATGCCAATATTCTTTCAAGATCGTTCTTTTACTTCGATTTTTAAATTAAAAAAAATGAAATGTTCAATTACTTAATTTCTTAAGTAACAATCAAGGCTAAAGTATGAACTCCCTTCCAAAAGAAACTGAAGTGTTGTGTTTGCTAAATATCCAAATATAAAATTTAAAATAAAAATGAAATTTATTATGCAAATTTAATCATCCATACAATAATTGATTTACCATCTAATTAGGTAAAGTTCAATTTAAATTTAGAAATGACATAAGTGATTTAACGTATTTCTGCAAATTATTGCGAACAATTAGTAGCATTAAATTGTCATATAAGTAATTAAGTAATCTGAAAAAAAGAATTTTTATATGCTATTTTCTAAGAAACTAAATTATTTATTCAGGACGATATCATTTGTATTTATGTCAATTTTAATACTGACACCGGCAAGGGGTCAGAAGGACACTTCTGAAACCGATCGAAAAGTGATGGTCAGTGAAGAAGGGATAGAATATGAAGTGGCCGGTTGGGATTCACGAATTATTTATAATCCTGTTTCCTATTCATATATGCACTGGCAAACCCCTGTTTATAAAGTAACAAAAACGAAAGAAGTTTACCCTGTACTGATTTCTCAATTTGACCAGGCTCCGGTTTTTTCAGAGGATTGTCTCCATGCAGATAACCCGATCGTCTGTACCAATGAGAAATTAAAGGAATTCATTGAAGGCCAAGATTTTAACTATCCCTTTAGTGCTAAAGTAAATTACCAGGAGGGCCTTGAATATGTAACCTTTGTCTTAAATGAAAAAGGAAAATTTGAAGGAAAACCAACGGTGCTTTCCAAGGATGACCCATGTAAAGGTTGTTCCGATAAAGCGGTAGAAATAGTAATGCAAACGGAGGGAAAATGGCAACCTGCCATTCTTAATGGAGAACCTGTGAAGGTTATTCTAACGATTCCGGTTCGGTTTAATCTGGAAGAATTCCCAGCGAAATAATGATCCTGACAAGCATAATTGTTAAAAAAGGGGTTCCAAACATGGAACCCCTTTTTTAATTACTCGTTTTTCCATACTTTTATGGAATCCTGTTCTTTGGTCTTAGCATGGCGCAACATAATCCGGGTGAAAGCGGGATTATAGAAAATCAAAAGAACATTCCGACCAAAAATGTACCGGCTTTAACTTCATTCGGGAATTCATATCAATTCACCAGAGGCAGGAAATTTTTATCTTGCTGATAGACGGCTACCGGAGCCTGATATCCTGCCACAATTAAAAGACTGTTGCCATTTCCAAGACGCACCTTAATTAATTTCGGTTGATCCTGGTCCAGTTTTAATCCCATTTTAAGAGCACTAAAAGAAGTCATATTTGTTCCTTGAAAGGATATGATATTTCCAAAAGAAGCATCAAATTTTCCAATTTGAGTAGTTTCACTTTCATGAAAATTTCCAGCTGTTATTAATTCGGGCTGTCCATCCTGATCAAAATCTACCGTCAAACTACTGGTAATCGGTGCCAATTGGTTTTGAACAGGCAAAGGTTTTACCCTAAATGTAAACATGCCCTCATTAAAGAGGATGACCGATGAAAGGATATAACAATTATAAATCGATGAATCCGCCAGATTTTGCACGGGAATAATATCGTCCATACTGGCAGAGGCATAACTCTCATAATTGGGAAATCTCTTTTTTAATGCCGGAATTTGGCTAATGAGAAGATCCCGTTCATGAAGTAAATGACGTTCACCTCCGATGTAGCAGGATACCAGTGGATCTATTTTTCCATTTTGATCAAAATCCCAGGCATATAACCGGATGGGGTGCTCCTGAGTGGCCATTAACATCGAATTCTCTCCAAGATTACCGAGAATTAAATCCGGATCTCCATCGTTGTCCAGATCGGCCGAATTAATATGAAACCAAAATCCATTACTACGGATTTCCCGACCCTCTTTATCAAGAATGCGGATATCTTTTTTCTGCAAAATCCCCTTATTATTCCGGAAGACCGTCACAGGCATCCATTCACCGGCCACTATTAGATCCAGGTGACCATCCAGATCGAGATCCGCCCAGATAGCATCCCGGACTATTCCGACCGATTTCAGTTCCGGAGGAGTCACATCTTCAAAAATTCCATTGTTATTGCGAAGAAGATAACTTCTTTCCGGGTTGGGATACCGGTCAGGATGCACATGGCCACCGATAAACAAATCAAGATCACCATCATTGTCAAAGTCAGCAACCCTGATACAGGAACCGGATGTCCTAATCTCTGGTAACAGGCTTTCATCCTTTTTGAATTGACCTCCTTCATTAATATATAGGCGGTCCTGATAATCCGGATGTCCTTCGGGGAGATGACTGCCACCAGACGCGACATAAAGATCGGGATCACCATCACCATCGAAGTCGAAGAGTACAGCATCGGCATCCTGGCAGGCATTATCATACTGGAGGAACTGACCCCGAAATTTATAGTCCGTGCCTTGTAGAAATATCATGGCAGACTGATTGACATTCCCACCGATAAATACATCATCCAGGCCATCTCCGTTCATGTCTCCCGTACAAATAGCCGGTCCATTGGTAGAATGTCCAAACATAAGGGTTCTCGTATGTTTGAATTCATCGTATTCCAGATCCCCATGAGTGAATTCAATGCCCGATCCGCTGGTGACATTCATATATCTAACCAGCTCACTTGAACCCGGGGTTGCGTCCCTTACCCGGGAATCGACCATTAATTCCGGCTGTAAAATCACTTCCTGATCAGATGATAAATCATATCTTTTAGTTAAACTTCCATCGAGCCATTTCACTATAAGGCTATCTATATGAGTGATTGTACCGAGACCAAAATGCAGGCTTTGCTCCACCGTCGATTTATATCCGCGATAAGGAGTATATTCCTGAAACTGCACTGTGCCACCGGCATGGAGCCAAACTTTAGCATTATGAGCGACGACTTTTGATGAGTTTTTCTGCAGTACGACCCGTAAATAGTGCTGAAGGATGGTGTCCCTGGTAATCGTTTGATTCTCATAAATGAGGGCTGGTTGATCAATATTATTAATCACCAGATCCAGGTCACCGTCGAGATCCAGATCGGCATAAGCAGCGCCATTCGAAAATGATAATTGGGTAAAGCCCCAGGCATCAGTTACATTCTTAAACCGCATTGACCGGGAGTTTTGGAACATATAATTTTTCAGGGGGATATCCGGTGCATTTTCCAGGTCTTCAACCGCCTTGGCTGCTTTTGAGTCCACTGTACCAAATATTTGATTATAACTGCTATAATTAATGTAATCGAGGTTGGTTACATCTTTTCGATAGCCATTGGTAATAAAGACATCCTTCCAGCCATCATTGTCAAAATCAGCAAAGAGGACTGACCAGCTCCAATCGGTTGCAGTGATACATGCCAAATTGCCAATCTCACTGAAATAAACTGTATTATCAGCGTCCCGGCCTTGATTTAATTGCAAGGTATTTCGCATGTACTGATCCTCATAGTCAAAATGCCGGTTCATTTTAAACCGGTCGCGATTTACAAAGGGAATCATCATTTTTTGGCGGTAATTGTCCTCTGGCAGCATGTCAAGTACCGCGATATCCGGTAGTTGGTCATTATTAAAATCGGCTATGTCTGTACCCATAC
>JBGTCB010000577.1:0-3770 GCA_041748995.1 Saprospiraceae bacterium
ATAGATCAACTGGACTTTGCGGTCTCTGCGATCTCTGCGAGAAAAGAATCTGGAGAAGGGTACAAAGATCAATACAATATATCTACATTAAAAGATGGGAGAAATGACAGAATGCACTCTCAAGCCTCTCGCAAAGGACGCGAAGCTCGCGGAGGGTTTAATCGAATACAGACAAAGGGAGCCATTGGTTGATTGTAGATAGGAAAAATGACAAAAAACCACGATATATTTTGCTGATTTTTTCGGAATATACGGAAAATCAATTATCAGAATGTGTAATAGGTCTTTGCATAGAAGTGCATAGAGAAATAGGTCCGGGATTGTTGGAGTCCGTGTATGAGGAGGCGCTGGTATTTGAGCTGTCGCAATTGGGAGTATTTTTCGAACGACAGAAAGAGATTTCGGTATTTTACAAAGAAAGAAGACTCGGAGTGGGCTTTAGGGCAGATCTAATTATTGAAAAGAAGGTTTTGATTGAATTAAAATCTATCCAAAAGCTGACGGATTTTGATAAAAAGAAAACCAGGAATCATTTACTATTGACCAATCTTAAACTTGGCCTGTTAATTAACTTTAACACCCCACTTTTGAAAGACGGAATTGTCCGGATAGTTAATAATCTCTAAGAATATGATCACCTGGACTTTGCGGTCTCTGCGATCTCTGCGAGAAAAGAATCTGGAGAAGGGTACAAAGATCTCGGAGTCTTAGTCGAACGACATATAATTGTTAATAATTTTAGCCAGCTAAAAACTTTGCGGTCTCTGCGATCTTTGCGAGAATAAAGTTCTGAAAAGTATACTGATATACTGAAACCATTATGCATCTAAATTCAAAAATATACATAGCCGGTCACCATGGAATGGTAGGCTCGGCCATCAAAAGGAAACTGGAAAAGGAAGGTTATTCCAACTTAATCCTCCGTAATTCCCGTGAACTGGATCTTCGCCAACAAGCGTCGGTTAATGATTTCTTTGCGGTCGAAAAGCCGGAATATGTTTTTCTGGCCGCAGCAAAAGTGGGGGGAATTTTGGCGAATAATTTATACCGCGCGGAATTCATCTATGATAATCTGATGATAGAAGCGAATGTTATTCATGCTTCCTATGTTCATGGAGTGAATAAATTGCTTTTTCTTGGGTCATCCTGTATATATCCAAAAATGGCACACCAGCCTCTAAAGGAAGGAGCACTGCTGACCGGGCTTCTGGAGGCAACAAATGAACCGTATGCGATAGCAAAAATTGCCGGCATCAAATTATGTGATGCGTACCGGGCGCAGTATGGATGTCATTTTATTTCAGCCATGCCCACGAATCTCTACGGTCCGAATGACAACTACGATCTGCAAAACTCGCATGTGTTGCCGGCGTTGCTAAGAAAGTTTCATCAGGCAAAGCTTGACAAGTCGGAGTCCGTCGTGTTGTGGGGTACCGGCAGTCCGTTGCGGGAATTCATGCATGTGGATGATCTGGCAGAAGCTTGTTTGTTTCTCATGCAGCATTATAATGAATCCGGTTTTGTTAACATTGGAGTAGGTGAAGATATCACCATCCTGGAACTGGCAAAGTTGATTGCCGGTATTGTAGGCTATCACGGTAAAATCGAACATGACCTCAGCAAGCCGGATGGCACACCCAGAAAACTGATGGATGTGAGTAAACTGAATCATCTAGGCTGGAAGGCTCGCATTGGTCTGGAGGAAGGAATTCGCGGAGTGTATGAGGGGTGTAAGAAAGAAGAGTGGTATTGAAGACGGGAGACGGAAGACGGAAGACAGAAGAGAGCAAGGTCCTGACATCGACGCAGGAGATTCAAAGCGATGTAAGAATAAAATTATTGAGTACTCATTTCTTCGGGAGGGACAGTTAAACGGTTACACAATTCAACAGTTCAACCACTTCTTCCACCCCCTGCCCCCTCAAGGGGCCTCAAGGGGGACACCAGACCAATGAAGGTAATCTTACCACCCCTCCTATAATGAAAGTATTTCAATGCCTGATGAAGGGGTGAAAGAGAAATATGTTGATTTGAGAGCCATAATACCATAATACCAAAAAACCATAATATCATAATACCACATCGCACAATTCAACCAACTCGGGACCCCTAAATCCCCTAAAAGGGGACTTTTCAGCGTGCTAAATAAATCATTTAGGTACCTCATTTCTTCGGAGGAAACAGTTAAACGAAACGATTCAACAGTTAAACATTTCATGCGATATGAGAGCTTAATGCTAATTGCCCATTGCTTTCGGAAGGAACAGTTAAACATTTAAACATTTAAACAATTCAACGACCATAACACCGCATTTTTCATGAAATCAAATTATGTTATCATCATGGCCGGCGGAGTAGGCAGTCGTTTTTGGCCGGCCAGCCGGGAGACCAGGCCGAAACAATTTTTAGATATTTTAGGCATTGGTAAATCACTGATCCGGTTGACGTACGAGCGATTTGCCGGCACTGTGCCGATCCAAAATATCTACGTCATTACCAATGAAAGATATCGTAGCCTGGTGAAACGAAATTTACCGGAACTGGAGGATCACCAGATAATTGGTGAACCCAGCCGGAATAATACGGCTCCCTGCGTGGCCTATGCGGCGTTTAAACTACAGGCTCTGGATGAAAACGCGAATTTATTGGTTTCGCCGTCGGATCACTATATCCACAACCAGGGTGAATTTGTCAGGATGATCCGGAAAGGGTTTGATTTTACCGCAAAGAATGAGGCTATTCTCACGATGGGTATGAAACCTACCCGGCCGGATACCGGATACGGATATATCGAACTGGGAGAAGAAGACAGTGAATGGCCGGATATTTACCGCGCCAGCCGGTTTACCGAAAAGCCTGATTTATCCACTGCCAATGAATTTCTGGAAAGTGGTCGATACTGCTGGAATAGCGGAATGTTTTTCTTTGGAGGAAAAACCATCATTGCCGATTTTAAGAAATATGCACCGGAAATTTATCATCTTCTCAAACCGGAAGAAGATGTTTATAATACCGATGCGGAAAATGCTTTCATCTATAAGAATTATCCAAAAACTCCCAGTATTTCGATCGACTACGCCATTATGGAAAAGACCGATCATATTTTTTGTCTGAGAGCCGATTTTGGTTGGACTGATCTCGGTACCTGGTCCAGTTTATTTGATTTCAAGGATAAGGATAAAAATGAAAATGTATTATTATCCGGTGATTTAAGATCCTATGCTTCCGAACGTAACTTAATATCCACTAAATCAGGTAAGATAATTGTAATTAAAGATCTACACGATTATTATATAATCGATGAGGATGATATACTGCTCATCTGGCCAAAAAGCGATGAAGAAAAACTGACACAGATCCGAAAATTATTTGAATAATAAATACGAATGTATTTTTCAATACCGGCTGTTTTATGAGTAAGTTTTTTAACGATGGGTCTGCAAATTACTGATATTTAAATAACATTCTTTTTTGACGGGACAAGGGAAGCATATATTAGTCGTGGCAAATACCACCTGGAATATTTATAATTTCCGGCTCAATATTCTCCGCCATTTAACCGCATCCGGATACCGGCTCACTGTATTGGCTCCGATTGATGAATATGTGCGGTACACGGAAATGTTTCCCGGAATCGAGCATATCGGATTACATTATCTGGATAGAGACAGTACCAATCCGCTGAAGGATATGCGGTTAATTTTCGAATTGTGGCAGATGTATCGCAACCTCAACCCGGATCTGATTTTACATTACACGGTCAAACCGAA
>JBGTCB010000578.1:0-4393 GCA_041748995.1 Saprospiraceae bacterium
TTTTAATCAGCTCCTGCTTATTCCTCAATCTCCCATTTCCCAACCATTTCTTACCGGCTCCCGGATATATTGATCTGCATCATCCAAACCTTTTGCCTTGAGATTTTCGGAGTCCCAATAAATTTTCTGACCTCCCAGCCGCAATGACAGGACCCCCAGTAAGGTGATCTCGGTCAAATGAGCGGCATATTCAAAATTAGAGCTGGCAGCTGGACCTCCTTTGATCGCATCCACCCAATCACGATGATGACCGTTGCTGGGTGCAAGCGTTGCAGCTGGTGATGAAGTTGAAGCATAGAGATCTTCCGGGAAGACTTTTGGTTCCGGAGATCCACCGGTCAGCATGATCCCTTTATCTCCGACATACATGGCTCCCCGGCGGGAGAAAGTAACATCTTCCGGGATCATTTCCGGACGAGCTGGTCGCAGGCCACCCGAATACCAGTTCAGTTTTATAGGACCCTGGTTATTGTGGGCGGGAAACTGGTAATATCCGATCTCTCCATAGGGCGCAATGTTGGAATCACTATAACCTGCAGGATGAACCTCAACACTTTCAGGAGCGGGTAAATCCAGACCCCAGGTGGCGGCATCCATATCGTGACAGCCAAAATCTCCCAATGCTCCACAACCAAACTCCCAAAAGTCACGCCAGGTGACGGGTACATAAGCTTCGTTAAATGGCCGGTCAGACCTCGGACCAAGCCAAAGATCCCAATTAAGACCCTCAGGCACTGGCGAAGTACTTCTAGGCATACCGTCCAGTTCTTTAATCCAACGGCCGGCAGGTACCCATGAATGCACTTCCTTCACAGCTCCGATGGCTCCAGCCCGAAGATACTCTACGGCATTTCGTACGTTGGGCGAACTATGCATCTGATTACCCATCTGGGTCGCCAATCCTGTTTCCCGGGCAACCTTCTGTACCATACGGGCTTCCCATATATTATGAGTCATTGGTTTTTCGCAGTATACATGCTTGCCGGTCCGCATTGCATATAGTGAGATATAGGCGTGGGTATGATCGGGGGTTGCACATAAGATTGCATCTAATGAACTTTCCTTGTCGAGCATCTCCCGAAAATCTTCATATTCCGCCACCTTAAAATTTGGTGTGGAAGAAGCATAGTGTTTCTCTATCATTTCCTTCACCGGGCCTCTTCCGGCTATCGAACGGTAATAAAAAGCCGCCAGATCCCAATAGTTAGCCGGATCAGCAATAGCGGTTACTTGCACGTCATTTAGCTTCAGCAAATCTTCCACATTTTGCCTTCCTCTACCACCAACTCCCACGGCAGCAATATTGACTTTATCACTGGGAGCTACAAATCCACGGCCACCTAAAACATGACGGGGAACGATCATGAAAGTGGTAGCTGAGATGGCGGTATCTCGGAGGAAATTTCTGCGGGAGACCGCTTTTTTTTGATTATTTCTGATTTTCATTTCTTTAGTTTCAATTAATCCGGTTGTCTAAAATTACGTAAAACTGCACGATTCGCTATTCTTTCCTACCTTACTTTTATTACTGACCTCTGACTTGTTCAGGAATGAACCAACAACATTGCATCGATGAAGAACCTTCACCTGGCTATTTTTCTTTTAATTACCCTATTGCTTCTGTCCGGGTGTAACCGGAAGCTACCACCGTCCTCTACTGCTCAGTCACGTACGGACAATGGCTTTAAGGTGGTGGGCTATCTGCAATCAGGCAATCTTAAGCAGATCGATCAGATCCAATTACATCTTCTCACGCATCTCGATCTGGCTTTTGCCAACCCGGATAAGGATGGAAATCTGATCTTCCGGGCTGAGGAAGATTTGCCCGCTGTTGTAAAAAAATGTCACGAGGCTGGTGTCAGGGTTTTCATATCTATTGCGGGCGGAGGTATTAATGAGGAACGCGCCGGATATTGGCTGTCTGCTTTGCAACCAGAAAACCGGACATCGTTTGTTAAAAAGATTACAGATTTTGTCGCAACCTATGATCTGGATGGTGTGGATGTGGACATCGAATGGAATTTGATTCCCACTATTGGAGGCCTATACACGCCATTTGTCGTCGAATTAAAAAATGCCCTGCATGCGATGGGTAAAGAGATATCCTCGGCTTTAAATGTCGCAGGTTTACACAAAGACATCACCCAGGAATCACTGAACGCCTACGATTTCATCAATGTGATGGTCTATGATAAAACAGGTCCCTGGCGACCTAATGATCCCGGTCCACACGCACCCTTTTCATATGCCGAAGAAGCTCTCCAATACTGGACGGAAGAAAGAAAAATACCGGCAGAAAAGCTGACGCTGGGAGTACCATTCTATGGCTATGAATTCGATACAATGAGATCGGTCAGTTATCAAAAAATTGTCGCGAAAGATCCGGCAAATGCTTACCGGGATGAAATGGGTTCCCTCTATTACGATGGCATTCCTACCATGGTAAAAAAGACTCAGCTGGCAAAAAAGGCGTTTGGTGGAATCATGATCTGGGAGCTTACTCATGATACCTCCGACGAACTTTCCCTACTGCGGGCCATTAATCAGACCATCCAGGCGGGAGACTGCGACGGCAACGAGGTAACCACCTATTTCGCCGATCAGGATAGGGACGGCCATGGTGATATTCGTAAACCGATTCAGGCTTGTAAACCTCCCAGAGGATATGTTTCCAATTCCCTGGATTGTGATAGTACTAATAAAAAAATTCATCCCGGAGCAACTGAAATTAAAGACGGAAAGGATAATAATTGCGACGGCAGAATTGATGAATGAAAGTCATTAAATCTGTCCTCCAACTAACAGTAGCATCGGCAGATCAATTTAATTACTGAACCTCGGGTTAGCATGGTATATGGTAGGTGTCAGCTTTAAGGTCGTGAATTTTCGGTAGATTTGAATCCGGACATTTTCTGCAACGATATTTTGAGTTTACAGAGATGCTTATTGCTCGGTTCCATTGTTTTATTACTTTCTTGCAATAAAGACAATGGTACAATGGACCCGCACCAGCAGGTTTACGGTGACATTGTATTAAAGACCGATCTGGCCAGGTACCCACCCGGGCAAGCTGTACTCCTGTCATCCGATCAAAATTTAAATAACCTCACCATACGGTATAAACATCTTGACGAGGTCATCGGAGAAGGGATCCTGTCGGGTAACACCTGGAGCTGGACACCACCACCATCCGATTTCCGGGGATATTTAGTCGAAATTATTCAGTCCGACTCCGGTGAGGAGATCATCCTTGGTACGGTTGGGGTCGATGTTTCCTCCGATTGGACCCGATTTCCCAGGTACGGATTTCTTTCTTTGTTCGGAAATATCCTCATGGATGAAATAACCACCGTCGTTGAAAATTTAAAAGATTTTCATATTAATGGTTTGCAATTTTATGATTGGCACTATAAGCATCATTTACCGGTAAAAATCGAGAACGGTCAGCCGGCAGCCAGTTGGATGGATATTATTGGAAGAACGAACTACCGAAAGACGGTGGTGGATTACATTCATACTGCCAGGCAAAAGAATATCGCTTCGATGTTTTATAATCTTTTATACGGCATGTGGCATGATTTTGAATCGGATGGTGCTTCCAAAGAATGGTTGATCTATAATGATCCAAATCAGCAGCAGATAAATAAACACGATTTACCGTCCAGTTGGCAAAGTGATATTCTGGTCACCTATCCCGGCAATGGTGCCTGGCAAAAGTATATCTTCGAAAAAACACAATTGATTTATAATCATTACGATTTCGATGGCTGGCATCTTGACCAGCTGGGTGACAGAGGACAGGTTTACAACTATCATGGACAATCAATTTCTTTGGTAAGTTCTTTTAAACCTTTTCTGCAAAAATTAAAAGCAACCTTTCCGGATAAAAAAATGGTTTTAAATGCAGTAAATCAATTTGGTCAAGCACAGATTCTCGATTCGGAAGTAGCTTTTGCCTACACCGAGGTCTGGAGTCCAAATGAAAGTTATGCCGATCTGGCCAATATCATCCTAAAAAATAATTCTCTTTCCGATCAGCAAAAAAATACGGTCGTAGCTGCTTACGTGAATTACGAACTGGCCGATGATCCCGGTGTATTTAATGCAGCCGGCATTCTCCTCGCCGATGCAGTCATTTTTGCCTTTGGTGGATCGCATATAGAACTCGGTGAGCATATATTGGCAAAAGAATATTTTCCAAACAACAATCTTAAGCCGGACGATGATTTAAAGTTAAGGCTTATAGAGTATTATGATTTTCTTGTGGCATATCAAAACCTTCTTAGAGATGGAGGAGATTTTAATAATCCGGAAATAAAATCAGTGGACGATAAAATCCAACTGAATAACTGGCCACCGCAAAATTCGGCAATTGCCGTTGTAGGTAAAAAAT
>JBGTCB010000579.1:0-1570 GCA_041748995.1 Saprospiraceae bacterium
GGCCCATCAGTTTGGCTGTTTTATCAAATGCTTCGCCAACCGCATCATCCAGCGTTTCGCCAATAATTTCCATGTCCAGATAATCCCTCACCAAAATTAACTGCGTATGACCTCCACTTACTGTAAGACAGATAAAAGGGAAGTTGGGCTTTGGCTCATCAATGAAATGGGCCAGTACATGAGCCTGCATGTGGTTCACTGCTATCAGGGGAACACCCAATGCATAGGCAAAGGATTTGGCAAAGGAAACCCCCACCAAAAGAGATCCCATCAAACCTGGACCTATGGTCACTGCCACTGCAGAAAGGTTTTCCTTGGGTATCCCGGAGGTAACTATTGCCTGATGGACTACAGGCACAAGATGCTGTTGGTGTGCTCTGGATGCCAATTCAGGCACCACTCCACCATATTTTTCATGTACAGATTGCGTTGCGACGATATTATTAAGTATTTTGCCATCAGATATTACTGATGCTGACGTTTCATCACAAGAGGACTCTATGGCCAGTATATTAATATTCATCATTATCTTTGGAAAAGAAAACGAAAGTTACGGAAATTTTACTTAAAGCCTTGAGGCTTCTGACCAGGTTCATGCTTTTTCTGGTAATTACCATAATCCTGGCCGCTGCCTTACTTCAGATTCCGGTGATTCAGACCAAGGTCTCAGGGTTTATTACCAATTATATCACCCAACAAACCGGATTCAAAACAAGCATCCATTCAGTCAACATTGTTTGGTGGGATGCGATCAGCTTGGTGGATGTGGTGGTGTATGATCTTCAGGACAGTCTAATGGCAGATTTGGATGAGGTTTATATCGATTTTTCCATTTTAGGTTTAATGGATAAACAAAATCCAGGTTTTGATGAACTGATCCTGAAAAAAGGCAACGTAAGAATCTTGAGGCATACCAATGAGGAATTCATAAACATTACGCAATTCATTGCCAGGATCAATGCAATGATCAGTCCGGCAGAATCCAGAGAACGCAAGCCGATAAGATTTCATATCAGTACCATTTCCCTGGAGCAGACCTCATTGGACATCCTCGACTACAGGTTTCCTGATTTTGAATCAGGATTTGATTATACCAAATTGCGATTTCGGGAGCTCATAGCCAATGCGGATGATTTTTATCTCAAATCGGATACGGTTGGCTTTGACATCAATTACCTCAGAGGAATAGAATCTACGTCCGGTATTGTTTTCCAACAGTTAATAGCCGATTTTACCTATTCTGCAACAGGAATGGAATTGGATAATCTGTTTCTGAAATCCAACCAAACGGAAATAAAAAACTACCTCCAATTTAAATATGACAATAATTCTGCCTTAAGCGACTTTAACAATAAAGTCGAAATTCTGGCAAGACTGGACGAATCAGTATTGGACATTAGGGATCTAAGGTATTTCACGGATAATATCCCTGAAATAGATGATAAAATCTACCTCAGTGGGGAGATAACCGGAAGAATTAGTGATTTATTTTCCGAAGAACTACTGATTCGATTTGGTAGCAGAAGTGCATTATTCGGAAAATTCAATATTAAAGGGCTACCCGATATAC
>JBGTCB010000580.1:0-10532 GCA_041748995.1 Saprospiraceae bacterium
TATTCAAACTTTTTTGGCAATCAGGTAAAGGAAGATGTTCTTTCCAATTTGCGAACTATTGAAGGGGGTATTATCGGAAGCGATATGCAGTTTGCCAGTGTTGCATTGAGAGAACGCGGACAAACTTTTTATCTGGATATCGGCTATCTATTTCAAAAGAATAAAACCTTTTCCAGATCCGGATTCCTGGTTTCCGCTGGTGCCGGATACCTGACTCATAAAATAAGAATCGTTGATGATTTTAATTCAGTTATCCAGTTGCAGGATCCCTACATAAAGGGGTATGATCGACTTAGTCAGGGATTTAGCCTTATTCAAAAAATCACTTATTTATTTCTGTCCAGGGATAAAATGGTAAATTTCTACATCGGCATGTACATGATGGAGGCATTTACAAAAGATAAAAGACAATTTAATTTTAATCAAAGTGATTTAAAATCTGATCGTCTGGACTTTCTTACCGGATTGCAGGTCGGCTGGATAATCCCTGTTTATCTCATTAAAGAACCCCGATACTACTAAACATGGTTTTGGTTTTGTATTCTTTCATAATCAGGATGTATGGAGTACTGATACGTATTGCCAGTTTGTTTGTACCCAAAGCTAAGAAATGGATTGCCGGACGAAAAAACATCTGGAGTACACTTGCAGGCAACGCTACTGATCACGGTCAACCTATCTGGGTACACTGTGCATCGCTGGGAGAATTTGAGCAAGGCCGTCCGCTGATAGAATCTATTAAAAAAGAATTTCCTCAGCATCGAATTATTCTGACTTTTTTTTCACCAAGTGGTTATGAAATCCGGAAAGATTATCCGCATGCAGATCATGTCTATTATTTGCCATTGGATATCCGGAGTAATGCAAGACAGTTTATTAAACTAATAGATCCGCAAATTGCCTTTTTCATAAAATACGATTTTTGGTTTAATTATTTGGATGAATTGAGCGAACAGGAAATTCCTTTTTTCTTTATTTCTTCTGTGTTTAGGGAAAATCATTTCCTATTTAGAAAATGGGCATCTCCCCTTTTGGATATTGTGAAAAATGCACCCCGGATCTTCGTACAGGATCGAGCGAGTCACGACCTACTTTCTTTTCACAATTGTCCGGTTATTTTGACCGGCGACACCCGAATTGACCGGGTAATCCAACTGCAATCGGAATTAAAGCAATACCCGGTCCTGCAGAAACTATATCAACAAAAACCAGTTCTGGTATTTGGTAGTATCTGGCCGGAGGATCTGGATATTGTTGGGGAATGGATCAATCAAAACCGGGAAAAATATTTCTTCATCATGGCACCTCATGAAGTTGGTACTTCACTGCAGAAGAAAATTCAATCTCAATTACAGGGCCATTATCGACTTTTAACGGATAGCGAGCCGGTAAATGGGAATGAAAATGGTGTCATTGTCAATACCATAGGGGACCTCGCACATCTTTATCAATACGGTACAGTGGCCTATATAGGGGGCGGATTTGGTAAGGGGATTCACAGTATTCTTGAACCGGTGGCAGCGGGTTTGCCGGTCATCTTCGGACCTAATTATGAGAAATTTCATGAAGCCTCCACTCTGTTGCACGAGGGAGGTGCCATGACAGTTAAAAGCAAGGACCAATTTGCAGAGGCAATGCAGACATTGATGGATTCTCAGGAAAACCAGAAAGCTAAAAAAGCAATAAAGCAATTTCTATCTCAGCATCAGGGTGCCACTTCAAAAGTTGTACAGTACCTTGTAAGTCAGAAAATTCTAAAATGAACAGTCATCTTCCTACTGCAGAATTTTTAAGTTTAACCCGGGGAAAACGGGTACTTGTAATCGGCGATGTCATGGTAGATCAATACATCTCCGGGGCAGTGCATCGAATTTCTCCGGAAGCTCCAGTACCGGTTCTTCTGCATCAGGACACCATGCATCTGCCTGGGGGTGCCGCCAATGTCGCACTGAACCTGGCGGGAATGGAGAATGAAGTTTGGTTAGCCTCCGTCATTGGTGCCGACAGAATGGGTGGTATCCTGAAAGAGCTCTTGACGGAAAAAAATATCCACATGGAGCTCATCCTGTCGGATGAACACCGGTTGACCACCTGCAAGACCAGGGTCATGGCTGGTAAACAACATCTGCTGAGAATGGATCAGGAAATAACGGAAGATCTGTCGCCTCAAATGCTTGGCAATCTACTGGCAAACATCGAGGCTCTTCTTGAAACAGAGAAAATCGATATCGCTGTTTTACAGGACTACAATAAAGGAGTCTTAAATACCGAGAGCATTAAACAGATACTGCAATTAATGCAGAAGCATCAGATCCCAGTGGCGGTGGATCCTAAATTTCAGAATTTTTATGTCTATCAGGGGGTGACGATCTTCAAGCCCAACCTGACAGAACTTAAGGCCAATGTACCTTTTGAGATCGAAATCACAGATTCGGGGCTTACTAAAGCCGCAGCGCATCTACGGTCAAAGCTCGGTTGCCACCTCGTATTGATCACCCTTTCTGACCGGGGAATTTTTATTGATGACGGTATGCATCACCTTTTGATTCCGGCAGAAAAACGGCTGATCGCCGATGTCTGTGGAGCCGGGGATACGGTGATCAGTGTTGCTTCCATTGCGTTTGCAGGAGGCCTGCAACCAGCGGATATAGCTTACTGGGCAGGTCGATGTGGCACGATAGTCTGTCAATATCCCGGAGTAGTTCCGATTTCAAGGGATATGGTTTTGACCTCTGACTAAAAATTTCCCGATGATTTTCCCGTTCTCATCCGGTCAACAACCTACTGTGAATAATCAGAGTTTTCCGGTGCTCTGAATTTTGAAGGCATAACAACACCGGGGACCGCCTGTTTGCGGACTGTTTCTGTTAAATAACACTTGTCTTGAGGGTAATTTTATATCTTAGATGCCAAATTATAATTTCCTTAAACGATTAATTAAAAGCATATGTATCAATCGACCATTCACGCACTTACAACTATTTTCACCGTTATGGCTTTTGCCATGACTTCTTATGGTCAAACAGCGATTTATACTTTTACTTTTGACAATGACCTGGAAGGCTGGACTCCGGTAGGTATTTCGGACTCTCTGGCACTCTGGACATGGGCGCCGAATGGAGACGCCGGCACGGGAGCTTTCAACAGTGGTCAAACTCCAATTGCCTCTGAATCAGGCGGTGGTGCCTTACTCTTTGATTCGGATGGACTGGATAATGGTGGAGACCAAGCAAATGTAGGTGGAGGTCCGGCTCCCGCCCCTCAGCATGGGGAGATCATTTCCCCTTCCATTGATTTTACCGGCCAGGATCAGGTAATATTGGCTTTTAATCAATATTACCGATACTTTTCGAAAGACGCGGAAGATTTTACCACACCGGCAACGTCGGTCGAAGTAAGCAACGATGAAGGTGTATCCTGGACGTCTTTTCTCATTAATGAAGATATCCGGGCCAATGCCTTCACCCGGACTAATGATATAGTAGCAATAGACATCAGCGAAGTAGCGGCCAACCAGGGTGATGTCCTGGTTAAATTTGTCTGGGCGGGCGATTACTACTTCTGGCTGATAGACGATGTAAAGTTATTTGACAGCCGGGGAGTTGATCTGACTGTTCTTGATTTTACAAATATCGATCACTACGAGATGCCAGATTTTGCCCTGAACACCGACTCATTTGACCTGGAAATGATGGTCACTAATAATGGAGTGGAAATCACGGACAGCATTATGTTTCTGGCCCGGATACTCACTCAAGATCTTGATCTCATTTTTAGTGATACCGGCTGGATTGAAGGTCTGGGTAGCGGTGACACCGTCATTTGGGATTTCGACCGTGATTGGGTTCCGGAAGATGCTACCATTGGTGGATACTTCGTTGCTTACAATGTCAGACACCGGGGCGATACGATGCCGGAAATTGTGGCACCGGATGATAATGTGGATTTTAACTTTTTCGATGTCCGTGATTTTTCTTTCAGAAAATTACCACCTTCCAACCGGGCACAAGGCTTTTTTTTCGGGGGTGAAGAATACGATGTAGCCAACTTTATTAGCCTGCCGGAAAGTGTCACCGAACCTCTGGTTTTTGAACAAATCACTTTTAAAGTCTGTGAAGGAGATGATGGTCTGGTAGGGAAAACCATTATTGGTTTTATCGTTCAGTTACCCGATACGGCACGGGTTTTTAAGGGTGTCTTATTAAATGGGGAAACCGATTTGATTGGACTTGATGGTACTGAAAGCCTGAACCAACTTATTGAAAACGATAAAGTCATTGGTGTCGGCTCATACTTATTTCAGGCAGGTGAAACGTCTCCCACTTGTAATGTTGTTTTCAGAATTGATCAGATTACGAATCTGGATGGCGATGATGACCGGATTTTGATGCAGCCAGGCGGTAAATACCTGGTCGCTTTACGATTTGGAGCTACCGCTTCTGACTTATTTATCGGTACAAATGAAGACTACAAAATCTGGCAACTGAGCAGCATTGTTTCCACTCCTCAGGATGCGACCCCAGGTTGGGGCATTGTAAGGGATTATCAGGAAAATGCCGCCGACATCGGTTTGGAATTATCCATTACTACTGCAGTTGATGAGCATCCACTACCGGAAAACAGTGTCAAAATCTTCCCAAATCCAGCTTCAGAGTACATTAGGGCAGATATCAATTTCGAGACCCCATCGGAAGTAACGGTATTCCTGACCGATGCCAGTGGAAAAATCTTGAATATCCGTACTTTAAAAAATGTTTTAAAGGATCAGGTGAACTTTGATATGACACGCTACCCCAGTGGGAGTTACATTGTACGAGTAGCCACTAAAGAGGGTACTAAAACGGAATATGTGATGGTCACCCATTGATTACTTTCTCGGAATGGGTGACTGCATAATTAAAGTCATGAGAAAGAAACTCATTTATTTCGTGTTATTCTCTCTTGCAAATTATCTAGTGTTTAGTGGTCTTCATAAATGGCAAAGTAATGGAGATAAGCAGGGCCTGATCATTATAGTATCAGGTTTAATGGGATTTAATATAACATTCGTGCTCCCGTTGGTTATCAAATATTCGGAGAAGAAGGAAATTCGAAGAAATTCTGCAAGCTAAAAACAACCTAACAAAAGAGTGAGCCCTCCATCGGCTCACTCTTTTATTTTAGGGGTGCTCTTAAGAGTTTGTTTTGACTTCAAACGAAGTCTCTGACTAATTGTCTGACAGTCTGGATAGGCTTTCCCTGATCATTTCAATTCGACGCAGCCCATCTGCCATCTTCTGACGTTCTTTGTCTACCACCTCAATGGGTGCATTGGCCACAAATCGCTCATTCTCCAGTTTTTTCCTAATGGCGTTGACAAAGCCCTGTTGATAGTCAAGATCCTCTTTGAGTGTTTTGACCTCTTCCATCAGGTCTATCACCTTGGGTGAAGCCAGATAGAATTTATCCGTATCTACCACAAAAGATAAAAGATTAACATCGTCTTTAATCTCTGTGGTGTCATCGACAGGAATCAACTCGGCCAACCAGGCTGATTTCTTCAGCAGGTCGACAAAACCAGGGTCGGCCAGGATCTTTTGGGTGTTTTCGGATTTCAAAACATAAAGAGGCAAAACATCCCGGGGTTTGAGGTTGTTTTTATTCCTAAGATCGCGGGTCTTACCAATCACTTCTTTGAGGTGCTCCATCAAGTGTAGCACGTTTGTATCAGCGATTTGAGCCTGGGGGTAAACCGAAACCATGCAATCACCTTTTTCATCACCATTCAACACATGCCAAACCTCTTCCGTAATGAAGGGCATAAACGGATGCAGGATCTGCATCAGTTCCGAAAAAACTTGTAAGGTGTTCTTGTATGTTTCCCGGGAAAGAGGTTGGTTGATCCCTGGTTTAATCCATTCAAGGTACCAGGAGCAGAAGTCATCCCAGATAAAGCTGTACAACTTCATTTGCGTATCAGAAAGCCGGTAAGTAGTAAAGTCTGCCTCTATACCCTGGATGACAGTCTGCAATTTGGCATTCAGCCAGGTTTTTGCTTTCTGCTCTGCAGCAGTTGAAGGAATATCCACCAGATTGGATTCCCAACCTTTTACCAGGCGCAGAGCATTCCAGATCTTATTACAAAAATTTCGACCCTGCTCACACAATTTCTGGTCAAAGAGTAAATCCCCGCCTGCCGGTGAGCTTGAAAGGATACCAAACCGCACCCCATCCGCTCCAAAAGTGTCGATCAGTTCCAGCGCGTCGGGTGAATTACCCAGCGACTTGCTCATTTTTCTTCGTTGTTGATCCCGGACCATTCCAGTAAAATATACGTGCTTGAACGGGCGTTCGTTTTTCCACTCAAAACCACTCATAGCCATCCGGGCTACCCATAAGAAGATGATATCCCAGCCGGTCACCAGCACCGATGTGGGATAGTAGTAATCCACTTCAGGATTTGGATCCATCCCGTCAAAGACACTGAAGGGCCATAACCAGGAACTGAACCAGGTGTCGAGTACATCTTCATCCTGCTTCAGATCAGCGAGGGTGAGCTGATCATTATCCGTCGCTTTATGGGCTTGCTCCAGGGCTTCTTCAGGAGTTACTGCTACAAATATCTGATCTTCATAATAGTAAGCCGGTATCCGTTGACCCCACCACAATTGCCTGGAGATACACCAGTCACGGATGTTATCCATCCAGTGCCTGTAGGTGTTTTTCTGGTTTTTAGGAAAAAACTCGATGTGATCCCGTAAGACGGCATCCAATGCCGGACCGGACAACTCATTCATTTTGACATACCATTGAAGAGATAAACGAGGTTCCACCACCACATTGGTGCGTTCAGAGCGACCCACACTATGCTGATAAGGTTCAAGGCGGACCAGCTGCCCTTTTTCGCTGAGGTAGTCCACCATCCTCTTCCTGGCAGTCAGGAGATCGTCTCCAACAAAATGGACGGCAGCATCGCTCATGTGCCCATCTTCGGTCAATACATCGATGACCTCCAGATTAAATCTCTTCCCGATTTCATAGTCATTGACATCATGGGCCGGTGTCACTTTCAGGGCTCCGGTGCCAAAATCTTTATCCACATAGTCATCAGCAATGATGGGAATTACTCGCCCGATCAGTGGCACGATGACCTTTTTTCCGTGTAATTTTTTATATCGATCATCGTCCGGATGAACTGCGATGGCAGTATCCCCCAGAATCGTTTCGGGACGGGTGGTGGCAATGGTAATCCATTCGTCCTCACTGTCGGCTATCGCATAGCGAACATGGTGCAAATTGGTATGCTCTTCTTCATAGATCACCTCCTCATTACTTAATACGGTCTGTGCTTTGGAGTCCCAGTGAACCATCCGGTAGTCACGGTAAAGTTTGCCTTTTCGGTAGAGATCGACAAAAGCCCGGATCACCTGCGCTGACCGTACTTCGTCCATGGTAAATGCCGTGCGGTCCCAATCACAAGACGCTCCCAGACGTTGAAGTTGCTTTAGAATGATACCTCCGTACTTTTCGGTCCATTCCCACGCGTACTCAATAAAACGATTCCGGCCCACCTCTGATTTGGTCAGACCTTTCTCATCCCGAAGCCAGCGTACCACCTTGGCTTCGGTGGCTATGGAAGCATGATCGGTACCCGGTACCCAGCAGGCATTCTTACCGTCCATTCTGGCTTTTCGGATCAACACATCCTGGATGGTATTGTTAAGCATGTGCCCCATGTGCAGGACTCCCGTCACATTGGGAGGAGGTATGACGATGGAATAGGCCTCCCGGTGATCGGGAATGGATTTGAAGTACTTGTTTTCAAGCCAATGCCGGTACCATTTTTCTTCGATCTGACCGGGTTCGTATCGACTGGATAATTCACTCATAAATCAACTTAAATTTGCGATTTTCTCGTAGTAACCTTCTTTTCTATTAGGGAGTCAAAGATACATACACCAATTATAGAATCCTCTGCATCTACAAAGAAATAAGAGGAAATGGGGGGAAGGAAACCTTAAAGCTCGATCGCATCGTTATATTTATGATGACCGAACAGGAATTGATTAAAGGTTGTAAGGTGCGAAACCGGGACGCTCAAAAAAAATTATACGAGCAGTATGCCCCGATTTTGCTCGGTATTTGCCGACGTTATGTCAAACAACAGGAGGATGCGGAAGATGTGATGCTTGAAAGCTTTTATAAAATCTTTTCGAATATCGATCAATACGAGGGCAAGGGTAGCTTTGAGGGATGGATGAAGCGAATTAGTGTAAATGAATCCCTGATGTTTTTAAGAAGAAAGCATAATTTCAATTTAAGCATTGATAGCAATCATCTGGAAATTAAAGAAGATGCGTGGAGCATTGAAGAAAAGTTATTTGAGGAAGATATTCTTGAGATAATGGATACGCTTCCTACCGGCTATCGCACCATCTTTAATTTATATGTAATTGATGGATTAAAGCACCGGGAGATCGCTGATGAACTTGGTATCAGCATAAATACCTCTAAGTCACAATTGATACAGGCAAAACGGAAACTGGCTTCCCTTTTAAAAAAAACTGAAATAACAGCCACCGGATAAATATGATAGACAATCAACGACAAAATTTGCACGAAAAAGCAAAAAATCTTCGGGTAGAGCCCTCCGACAGAATCTGGAACCGACTGGAAAAGCGATTAGATCAGGATGCTGGCAAGATGAAGGTCAGTACTTTTCGCCGATGGATGGCTATAGCAGCCAGCGTTCTTCTAATAGTTTCCATCCTCTTCTTATCGAAGATATCACCGGCAGACCATAGTGGAGGTTTGGTCATTGTTGATTTGGAACCAATGCCGGCGGCATCATACGCTTCTTATCAATATGCCAGTCAGTTCAATGCGATTTATGAACAACAAGGATGGCGGGGATTTACTGAAGGCTCGAAAAAAAGACTCAAATCACGTCTCCATGAAGGAAACAACAGGTTGAGTGCGCCGGGTATGGATACGCTGCGGGAAGGTAGTTTGTGAAATAAGTAAACCCTTTCTTTTTCAAAGATTATAATTCGCCCCTTTTATTGGATTAACAAAGGGTTCAGTCACATACGTGGAATATTTTACAACTTAGATAATTCACTGACAGGAGTCTGTCTGAAAGGTTTGCGCTGCACCCAATCTTCCGCCTGATACAACGTATTAAAAATTCCCGGTAAAATCCGGTTAATCGGACCGTTTCGATGTTTGATGAAATTAATCATGAATTTTGGCTCGGCACCAATGGAGCTTTTAATTTCCAGGGCAGTCCTGGACAAATCAAGATGGGTAGCTGACACATCAATAGAGACACTGATTAAGTCCAAAAGCATATTCAGATACAAATCCAGCTTCTTATTTAGCTTTGGGTCAAACCCGGTAAAATGCGCTATTACTTTATCTCTGTCTTTAAAATAACTCATAAAGCCGATCAATTGACCAGCAAAAAAATAACCCCGGATCTCGAATGATTCCGGGATATTTTTTTTGATCTCGATCAAATAATTCAGGTCAAATTTTACAATTCGGAAATCCGATTGATCCAATACCTGATTCAGAAGACGCTGTAAGTTGGATTTTTCTTCCATTAAATCAATCAACGTCAGATTGCGAACCTGCAGATCTTGCTTCCTCTTTCGCGCCTGGTTCATTCTGATCCGATATTTTGATTTCAGATCTTTTAGATAATCCTCTATTGTTTTCCATTGGGAACCAATTTCTAAGACCATAGCCGGTTGAACCGAAAAATCAAAATAATTATCAGAAAGAAAACCGGGATTTTCCTTTTCAAGAAATTCCTTTTCAAAATCTTTAATAAATAATACGGAGAGATTACAATCTTTCCGATTTTCGAAATCAAATAATTGTTGCCATACTTTTTCCAAAATCATTAATTGGTCAGCCTGGAAATCCGGTGTGAAGTAGAATCCATATCGGCCTGTCAACAACAAATTACCACACACCAACGCTTTGAAATTCACCCAGTGAGACAGTGCCCATTTCATCGTTTCCCCCAATTTAATTTCTCTGTTTGGCGGGGACAACTTCAGGCTATCTCTTGCGGCAAATGGATGAATCTGACAATAAGATAATCCGATCAGTTGAGGACCATCAAAAAATAGGATATAGCGGAACTGCATTTCCTTACCCAGGGAAGTTTCGACGGCTCTAAGGTAGGGTACCTTTAAAAAGAGACCGGATAGGATTAACCCATCCGAATCCAAATACGACGCACAGTCGTCGATGTGGTCATAGACCCGGTAATCCAGATTGGCTTGACTCGTTTTTATTTTAAAATTTTCCAATAAAACAGGTAATAGGAAACTTAAACAGATTATTGCTGACTTTGGTTACTCATAAACTCTAAATATTTTGTTGCATACTCCTCGTCATTCCAGTTTAATTGTGAAACCTGACCGAGTCCATGCCTGTTTTTAAGCCAGGTTTCAAACATAAATTTGATGTCATCATACTGTATAATAAAATCTTTAAATCGCTCCACATTGATAGTTTGTAAGTCCGGATCGGCTGGTACC
>JBGTCB010000581.1:0-4105 GCA_041748995.1 Saprospiraceae bacterium
GACGATGTTTTTGCCGATGTCATGCACGTCTCCTTTGACGGTGGCCAGTAAAATTTTTCCTTTAGGCTGGGCGGCAACCTCGGCGGACTTCTCCTGCTCAATAAAAGGTGTCAGATAGGCTACCGAAGTCTTCATAACCCGGGCACTTTTCACAACCTGGGGAAGAAACATTTTTCCGGAACCGAACAGATCTCCGACAATGTTCATCCCATCCATCAAAGGACCCTCAATCACCAGCAGTGCTCTACCATACTTTATCCGGGCTTCCTCGGTGTCTGCTTCAATGAATTCCGTAAGGCCTTTAACCAAAGCGTGAGCAATCCGCTCTTCGACAGGCGTTTCGCGCCAGGCCAGATCCCTTTCCAGCTGCTTGCCATTGCTTTTAACTGTTTCTGCGTAATTGGTCAGGGCCTCGGTTGCATTGGGACTACGATCGAAAATAACATCATCAACGAGTTTCAGGAGATCCTTGGGTATTTCTTCATATACCTCCACCATTCCGGCATTGACAATGCCCATGTCCATTCCTGCCTGGACAGCATGATAAAGAAACGATGAATGCATAGCTTCCCGGACCGTATCATTGCCCCGGAATGAGAAGGATAAATTGCTGACACCCCCACTTATCTTGGCACCGGGACAAATTTGTTTGATTCTTTTGACAGCTTCAATGTAGTAGATCGCATACCGGTTATGTTCTTCGATACCGGTAGCTATTGCAAAAATATTGGGATCGAAAATGATGTCTTCGGGTCTGAATCCTACTTTGTCGACCAGTAAATCATAAGCTCTCTTACAAATCGATACTTTTCGTTCGATGGTGTCTGCCTGGCCTTGTTCGTCAAAGGCCATCACAACGACCGCCGCACCATATCGACGAACCTTCTTAGCCTGCTGTAAAAAGATTTCCTCCCCTTCTTTCAGGGATATACTGTTAACGATTCCCTTGCCTTGCAGACATTTTAAGCCGGCTTCGATCACACTGAATTTAGACGAATCAACCATGACCGGAAGTCTCGCAATATCGGGTTCGGAGGCCAGCAGGTTGATGAAATGTTTCATGGCTGCTTCCGAGTCAAGCAACCCTTCGTCCATATTGACGTCAATAATCTGAGCACCTCCTTCCACTTGTTGGCGCGCTACCTCCAGTGCATCTTCATATTTATCTTCCTTGATCAGTCTGGCAAATTTTCGGGAACCGGTTACGTTGGTTCGCTCTCCGATATTGATAAAGTTGGTATCGGGGCGGATGATCAATGGCTCTAATCCACTAAGACTGGTATAAGGTACCCTGGACTTTATTTTTCGAGGGCTGACCCCTTCAACTCCTCTGACCATGAGACGGATGTGCTCTGGGGTAGTCCCACAACAACCGCCGATGATGTTCACCATTCCACTTTCTGCAAACTCCCGGATATAATCCGTCATTTCCTCTGGACTCTGGTCATACTGCCCAAATTCGTTAGGCAACCCGGCGTTGGGGTAGGCACTTACATAACACGAAGCTATTTCCGAGAGATCATAGAGATGGGGTCTCATTTCTTTAGCTCCCAGGGCACAGTTCAATCCAACACTAAACAAATTCATATGACTAACCGAAATCCAAAAGGCTTCTGCAGTCTGGCCGGATAGCGTGCGTCCGCTGGCATCGGTGATCGTCCCGGATACCATGATAGGCAAGTCCAGTTGCTTTTCCTCCATAAGCACATCCATGGCATAGAGGGCGGCTTTGCAATTGAGGGTATCAAATACAGTTTCAATCAGGAGGATATCAACTCCTCCGTCTACGAGACCCCTGGCTTGTTCATAGTATGCCTGCATCAACTGGTCAAAATCGACAGCCCTAAAACCAGGCCGGTTAACGTCAGGAGATAGCGATGCGCTTCGGGTAGTAGGGCCGATTGCTCCCGCTACAAACCGGGGCTTCGTGGGACCTTTTTCTTTATGCAAATCAACTGCAATCCTGGCTGCCCGGGCAGCAGCGACATTGATATCATACGATAAATGCCCAAGATGATAATCGGCCTGCGAAATCGACTGACTATTGAAAGTATTGGTTTCGATAATATCGGCTCCGGCATCAAGGTAAGCCATATGGATATCGGTGATAATACCCGGTTGGGTCAATGCCAGTAAATCGTTATTGCCTTTTAAGTCATGAGGATGATTTTTCAGTATGTCTCCCCGGAAATCTTCTTCACTCAATTGATAGCCCTGAATCATCGTACCCATAGCTCCATCGATCACGAGAATCCGATCTTCAATTATTTCTCTGAGAATTTCTTTCATACTTTGCTTTGGTGACAGATAAACTACGCAAAGTACCGGAATATTGAGGACTAATACAATCAAAAGCCAGGATGGATGCAAGGAAGGATAATTGGAGCCGGATTTGAGCACATGAAGCCGGGTATTCCTGATCAAGGAGGCGGTTGAAATATCCGTGTGATTCATAAGTCGTTGATCGTCGTCTCGTCGAGACGACGAAAGCTTATTGTCGATTTCCAGCGTCAAAAATTGAAGTCAGTTTTGGGGATCTACGGGAAGTAGTATAACTCAACCGCCTCCTGGTGGTGAGGAAGATGACTTACAATTAAAAAGTGGAACAAACCGGAAGCAAACAGGCCAGGTTGGGTCTTCTAATTAACCTAACCACTAAATAACTCTAATTGATGTCCTGCTTCATCTTGAGTTTTTCAACGGAAGTCTTCATGGCTTCTTTATTTAATTGATCCGGTGCTTCATCGTATGCCATTTCGGCATATTTCAGGGCCTCATCATACTTGCCAACCGCTGCCAGACCCCGGGCCATCCCTACATTGGTTGGCCAGGCCCCTTTAAAATGTTGGTGATTGTATTCAAAGATTTCCAGGGCCTTCTCTTTTTTGCCTAAATTAATAAGCTGTCTTCCCAACTGATGGATCTGAAATGCAGTAGCAGAGGGGTCTTTAATCGCTGCCGTCATGGTTTCTTCCGCTTCAGTGAGCCTGTCCATTTTAATCAGAATTGCTGCTTTATTTTGGAGAGTGTTGAAATTTCTTACCCCCACAAATGGAGCATTTATAGCCGCTTCTGCCCAGGCAAGTCCCTGTTCAAGATGGGTGTCATTATTCAGACAGAATTGAGATGCGTTTATCCAGTTTTGATTGTTAAACCCGGCAGCTCCCTGAAGCTCCCGCCTGAATGTATTGACATATAATTCAAAATAGTCGCTGATCTCTATGTTCATTGGAATCATTTTTCGATCCCACTTTAAGGCCAGGGTGGCTCTTGCAGGTTCTCGGTCAATGAATTCATAGGTTAGCCATTCCGTGTATTCGCAGTCTTGTGGTTGTACTTCAACCCGTAGAGCGTCTTCTTCTTCATCATAAAAGTAACTACCCCACTGACTTGTATTGTGGGAGAAAATCCACTTCCATGGTCCGGTTTGCTGAGTGATCAGATGTAAGCCATAGGACCCGGCTTTCAAATCCTGCCCTTCAATTTTTACATCATGCGAAAATGTGATGACGGTATTTTCATTCGATCCTGCCCTCCACGGAGCGGGATTGCCATTTCCAAAACCAAGATCTGTCAAGCCATAAGGTACTAATTGACCCCAAATCTTACCACTGCGATCTTCCCCACTGGGTGATGTAACATCGGGACTATTATATTGCACGGTCACCTTGGCGATGGCCCCAATATGTTGGATCACCACTGATTTTTGATTGTCACCACTGGGAGGCGAACTTATGGTCTGGGCCTGCAGCAAGAAAGCATTGAACCAGAAAAAACAACAGAGTAAAAGCATTTTTTTCATAACAATCAGATTTTAGTATCGCATTAGTGAGAGCACTTCTATCAACCTCGTTCATGGTAAAAACAATTTTCTTCGAAAATTTATTTAATCATTCAGAGGTAAATAGAGGTGTTGAGGAGGACTTTTCAGTCTAATCGATTAATTAACCGGATTAGTCGATCGAGATAACACAAAATGATGTGAAAGACTTTCGCTGCAATATCCGGCTAATGAAATCAACAGGGTATCGTGTGTATGACAAATTGCATCAAGCTGCAGCGGCAATTACTTTCTTGACCATGTTCCACTCATTTGCTTTCTGAT